>JANPKF010000415.1:0-2747 GCA_031425895.1 Caulobacteraceae bacterium
CGAGGAATTCGTACATCCGCTCTTTGCGGAGCGTGACCTTGCAGCCCACCGTCATGCCCTCGCGCAGCTTGAAGCTGGCGATGGAAAGGCGCGCCTTGGTCGGCACGGGCTTCTGGCCGGCGATCTTCGCCAGGTCGGAGATGGCCGAGTTGATCTTCTTGCTGTCCGCCACCGCTTCGCCGACGCCCATGTTGATGACGATCTTGTCCAACTTGGGAATCTGCATCTCGTTGGTGTAGCCGAAGCGTTCCTTCAGCTGCCCGCGGATGCGCTCGCGGTAATCGGCCTTCAGCCGGGGTTCGTAAGCCTTGTCAGCCATTTGCGATCACCTCGCCGGTCGTCTTGGCGAACCGGACCTTCTTGTCGCCTTCCACGCGGAAGCCGACGCGGGTCGCCTTGCCGTTGGAATCGACGACGGCCACGTTCGACAGGTGAAGCGGCGCTTCCTTGTGCTTGATGCCGCCCTGGGGGTCGCCCTGGGACGGACGGGTGTGGCGCTGGACCATGTTGAGGCCCGAAACCAGGACGCGCTGTTCCTTGGGGAACACCTTCGTCACGGCGCCTTCGCGGCCCTTGTCCTTGCCGGCGAGGACGATCACGCGATCGCCCTTCCTGATCTTCGCTGACATCACAGCACCTCGGGCGCGAGCGAGATGATCTTCATGTGGTTCTTGGCGCGCAGTTCGCGGGGAACCGGGCCGAAGATCCGCGTGCCGATCGGCTCGGATTGCTTGTTCACGATCACGGCCGCGTTCTTGTCGAAGCGGATGACCGAACCGTCCTTGCGCTTGATGGCCGAGCTCGTGCGAACGACGATGGCTTGCAGCACATCACCCTTCTTCACGCGGCCGCGCGGGATCGCCTCCTTCACGGAGACGACGATCTTGTCACCGACGCTGGCGTAACGACGCTTCGCGCCGCCCAGCACCTTGATGCACATGACCCGGCGCGCGCCGGAATTGTCGGCGACTTCCAGGTTAGTTTGCATCTGGATCATCTGTGTCGATCCTTACGCTTGGGCCGCACCGCCCGAAGGCAGCACTTCCCAGGTTTTGGTCTTGGATTTGGGCGCGCATTCGATGATGCGGACCATCTCGCCGGCCTTGCAGGCATTCGCCTCGTCATGGGCGTGGTACTTCTTGGACCGGCGCACGGTCTTCTTCAGCACCGGGTGCAGGAAGGTCCGCTCGACCTTCACCACCACCGTCTTGTCGCCCTTGTCGGAGACGACCACGCCTTCGAGAATTCGTTTCGGCATCTGTCGTAGCTCCTCAGGCCTGAGCCTGCTTGGACCGCATGATGGTCTTCAGGCGCGCGATATCCTTGCGCACCTCGTCCACGCGGTGGGTCTTCTCGACCTGGCCCGTCGCCTTCTGGAAGCGCAGGTTGAACTGCTCCTTCTTGAGGGTGACGAGCTGTTCGGTCAGCTGGTCGGGGGTCATCCCCCGGATGTCGTCGATCTTCATCACGCGTGCTCCACGCCGGCGTCGAGGCGGGCCACGATGCGGGTCTTCACGGGCAGCTTGGCCGCGCCAAGGCGCAGAGCCTCGCGGGCCACGTCGTCCGGGACGCCGTCAATTTCAAACATGATCCGGCCGGGATGAACCCGGGCGGCCCAGTACTCCACCGAGCCCTTGCCCTTGCCCATGCGGACTTCGGCCGGCTTGTCGGTGACGGGCAGGTCCGGGAAGATTCGGATCCACACGCGACCCTGGCGCTTCATCTGGCGGGTGATCGCGCGGCGGGCCGCCTCGATCTGCCGCGCGGTGATGCGCTCGGGCTCCACCGACTTCAGCCCATAGGAGCCGAAGTTCAGCGAGAAGCCGCCCTTGGCGGCGCCGTGGATGCGGCCCTTGAAGGCCTTGCGGAATTTAGTCTTTTTCGGTTGCAGCATGACCTAGCCTTCACGTCCACGGTCGCGGCGCGGACCGCGGTCGCCGCGGGGGCCGCCGCGTTCACGGCCTTCGTTGGACGACGGACCGGCGGCCTCTTGAGCCCAACGCTTGTCCTGGGCCATCGGGTCGTGCTCGAGCACTTCGCCTTTGAACACCCAAACCTTCACGCCGATGATGCCGTAGGTCGTCTTGGCCTCGATGAAGCCGTAGTCGATGTCGGCGCGCAGGGTGTGCAACGGCACGCGGCCTTCGCGGTACCATTCCATCCGGGCGATCTCGGCGCCGCCGAGGCGACCCGAGACGTTGATGCGGACACCCTTGGCGCCCAGGCGCATGGCCGACTGCATCGAACGCTTCATGGCGCGGCGGAACGCGATACGGCGCTCCAGCTGCTGGGCGATGTTCTCGGCGATCAGCTGGGCGTCGGTCTCGGGCTTGCGAACCTCGACGATGTTCAGGTGAACCTCGCCCTCGGTCATCGCCGCGATGTCCTTGCGCAGCTTCTCGATGTCGGCGCCCTTCTTGCCGATCACGAGACCCGGACGGGCGGCGTAGATCGTCACGCGGCACTTCTTGTGCGGACGCTCGATGATGATGCGCGAGACGCCGGCGGCGTTCAGGCGTTCCTTCAACCAGGTGCGCAGCTTCAGGTCCTGGTGCAGCAGACGGGCGTAGTCGGCCCCGCGGGCGAACCAGCGGCTGTCCCAGGTGCGGTTCACGCCGAGGCGGAAACCGATCGGATTGATTTTCTGACCCATCAGGCGGCCTCACCGGCTTCACGGACCACAATGGTGATCTCCGCGAATGGTTTCAGGATGCGCGACGAGCGGCCACGAGCGCGGCTCGCGAAAC
>JANPKF010000416.1:0-5420 GCA_031425895.1 Caulobacteraceae bacterium
TCTCCAGGTCCGACGACCGGCCGCGGGCGACCGCCTCCGCCTGGAACTCGGACAGGACATGCGTCGGGTTCTCGTCCGGGGCGGACAGCCATTCCGGGAGCGACGGCGAAGGGGAGAGGTCGGTCGGCCAACGGCCGAGCGGGTGAGGGGTTACGGTCGTTGAGGGTTCGAGCGGATGGCGGTGTCAGGTTGGCCGGCGCCGAAACCCCTCATCCGGCCCTTCGGGCCACCTTCTCCCTCCGGGAGAAGGATTCCTTTGTTCAGGATTGGATGCTGCCCGGCCGGGAGCGGCGCCTTAAACAACTGTTTGAACTTCCGCGCGACCCTCCGTAAGGTCAACCCAAACACAGGGAGAAAACCATGGGTCGTCTGTCGGGCAAGGTCGCCATCGTTACCGGGGCCGCCAGCGGCATTGGCCGGGCCAGCGCCAAACTCTTCGCGCAAGAGGGGGCCAAGGTGGTGGCCTTTGACCGCGCGGACGCGGTGAACGAGACGGTGGCGCAGATCGTCGCCGACGGCGGAACGGCCATCGCCGTGACCGGCGACGCCGGGTCGGAAGCCGAGGTCAGCGCCCTGGTCGACAAGGCGGTGGAGACCTATGGCGGGCTGGATGTCGCCTTTGCCAACGCCGGGGTGTCGGGCGGCTGGGTCACCCTGCCGGAGCTGACCGAGGCCAGCTTCATGGACCTGCTCAGGATCAACGTCGTCGGGCCGGCGATGCTGATCAAGCATGCGTCGCGGGTGATGGCGCCCAAGGGCAAGGGGTCGATCATCTGCACGGCGTCCGTGGCGGCGCTGCGGTCAGGGGCGGGGGGCACGCCCTACAGCGCCTCCAAGGCGGGCGTGATTTCGATGGTGCAGACCACCGCCCAGCAGCTGGGCGGCACGGGCATCCGGGTCAACGCCATCTGCCCCGGGCTGATCGAGACGGGGATGACCATGCCGATGTTCGACCGGGCGCGTGAGAAGGGATCGGAGGGCAAGATCGGCCAGCTCAATCCCCTGCGCCGGGCCGGCCAGCCGATCGAGATCGCGCAGATGGCGCTGTTCCTGGCCTCGGACGATGCGTCCTATGTGAATGGCCAGGCGATGGTGGTGGATGGCGGGCTGTCGAGCTCGCATCCGGTGGCGCGGCCGGGGTCTTTGAGCTGAGCTTTCCAAGCGGAGGTTGTGTGACGCAGGCCGTTCTGCGCCCCGCCCCGCCCCGCTCCACCCTCCGCTCATCCCGGCGAATGCCGGGACCCAGCCGCGTGATCTCTATGTTGCCATTTTGTTCTCTTTGTGCCATACTCAGGCATGGCTTTCTACTGCTACATGGTGGCCAGCAGGCGAAACGGCACGCTGTACGTCGGTAGCACCGATTGTCTGACCACGCGGATCTGGCAGCATAAGAACAAGACCTTCCCCGGATTCACCGCGAAATACGGCTGTGACCAGCTTGTCTGGTTGCAGGTCTTCGACACTCGGGAAGGGGCGTTCCGGCGTGAGCGGCGAATGAAGGAGTGGCGCCGGTCCTGGAAGGTGCAGCTGCTGGAGCAGGACAACCCGAACTGGCGGGACCTGTATTGGGAGGCCTGTGGGCTGTTGGCTCCTGGCGCGCTGGAGGCGTTTCTGGCCAGGGTTGATGGTCTTGCGGGATCATCACCTGGCAGCGAGATCACGCGGCTGGGTCCCGGCGTTCGCCGGGATGAGCGGAGTGGTGGGGTGGCGGGATGAGCCGGCTTTCGGGGGGCCTGCCTACCCCTCCAGAGCCGCGATCACCTCGGCCGGGTGAGTGTAGTAGGCCAGGAAGCCGGCGTCCTTGATGAAGGTGATCGGGGCGTCGGGGAAGGCCGCGCGCCAGTGTTCGACCTGGACCGGCCACTGCAGGCCCTCGCAGAACAGGAGGTTCCAGCGATCGCCGCCGATGGTGTCCGGCAGGGTCCAGCCCATGGCGTAGACCGCCATCTCGGCCGCCCAGCCGGCGATGGTGCGGGCCGACATGCCGCGGGCGTCGCGCAGCACCCGGGCGAGGATGAGAGGATCGTCGGTGGCCGCCTTGTCTGCCGGTGCGGTCTCCAATGACTTGCGCACGGTTCGGGTCAACAGGTCGGTGCGGGTCTGGCGACGCAGCATCTCGCCGAGCGGGGTGATCAACTCGGGGTGTTTCAGCATGCTGCGTGACACAGCCCCGATCAGGGAGAGCTGGCTGCGCTCGATCTCGCGGGGCGCGCGGGGGTTCATCAGGAGGCCGCGGCTGATCCGGTCGCCATATCGCGCCGCAAAGGCCAGGCCGGCCGCGGTCGAACCGTCGCGGACCATGATGTCGACCTTGCGCAGCTTCAGGGCGGCCAGCACCGCGATCAGGTCATCGGCCTGAGTGGCCAGATGGACTTCCGGGGTCGGGGCCGGGTCGGTCAGGCCAAAGCCCGGCCGTTGCACCGCCATGGGCCGATAGCCGGCGCGGTGGAGCATGGCCACGAAGTTGATCGGCAGGATGCGGCCCGTGGAATAGCCGTGGAACACCACCACCGGCCGGCCGCCCTTGGGGCCATAGTCTACGAAGGCGACGCGGCGCCCGCCTTCCAGGCTGAGGACGCGGGGGCGGCCCTCGGGATCAACAGGCTCGACGACGGTTTCGGAGGCCTCGGTGAAGGCGGTCAGGGCGCCGGCCTCGACGGTCAGGCGGACAAGGTCCTTGGCCTTGTTGACCCCCGTCTTGGCGAACACCGCCTTTAGCTGGCCGCGGACGGTGGCCTCCTTGACGCCGAGCGCGGCGGCGACTTCGCGAGCGGTCAGGCCCTCGGCGAAGCGGGCCGCGGCCTTGGCCTCGGCCGGGGTCGCGCCGAACAGGTCGCGCAGCACGGCCTCGACGTCGCCGATCGGGGCGCCCATGCCGCTCATCAGGTCCATCATCCGGCGAACCAGATCAGGGCTGCGGCGGGCGCCGGCCTTGCGCATGGCCTTTTTCAGGGCTTCGCGGGCGGTCTCGCGGCCGACCCCGATACGCTCGGCCGCCTCGTTGAGGTTGGGGGCGTCGAGCAGGGCCTCGGCCAGGCGGGCTTCCAGGGGCGTGAAACCGAAGGCCTGGGCGGCGCGCTGGGCGAGGTCGCTGACCCGCGAGGGGGCGAAACCCAGCAGGCAGACGCGGCGGCCGGGCAGCATCAGCTGGGCGCGGCTGGCGTCGGAGAGCGGCCAGCGCATGGCCAGGGTCTCGACGGCGGCGCAGGCGGCGATGACGCCGCCGTCCTCTGTCTCGACCAGGCCGGACGCCTGGCCCTGCTTCTGGGCCAGGCGGACGAGGCGGCGGAAGGCCGGGATGTCGGTCGGGTCGCCGAACCATTTGATGAACTGCGGATCGGCCTGGGCCAGGGCGCCGCTCGGAGAGATGACGGCGGCGCCGAGGGAGCCCTCCGGGGCGATGGCCGCGAAGCCGGCGGTGGTGTCGAGCTTGGCCGCCTCGCCCAGCGCCTCGGCGAAGGCGGCGGGATCGTGGGTGAGGGTGGAGTCGAGCAACGCCCAGCCCTCGAGCACCGCGTCCACGGGCTGGCCCTCGGCCAGTCGGCCGCGCAGGGTCTCGGACAGGGAGGCCGAAGCGTTCACGGTGCGGGGTCGAATCCTCAAGTTGCAGTCACGCGGTCGAATACCATGGGTCCCTTGTGCGGCCATGCGCCACATCAAATGCGATACGCAACAGAGGCTCCGCCAGTTTTTCTGACTGGAGCCTTGGCTCAAACGGTCGTTTAAACGGGCAACGACACCTCACCGGAGAGCAATGTGAGCACCGACGCCCTGTTCCGACCCTTCCAGGTCAAGTCCATGACCCTGGCCAACCGAATCGCCATGGCCCCGATGACGCGCAGTTTTTCGCCCGGGGGCGTGCCGACGAGCGACGTCGTCGACTACTACCGCCGCCGCGCCGAGAACGGCGTCGGGCTGATCATCTCCGAGGGCACGGGCGTGGCCCGGCCGGCGTCGCTGAACGATCCGAACGTGCCGCGCTTCCATGGCGAAGACGAGCTGGCCGCCTGGAAGTCGGTGATCGATGCGGTGCATGCGGCCGGCGGCAAGATGGCCCCGCAGCTGTGGCATGTGGGCGCGGTGCGGACCCGCGATCCGGAATGGACGCCGCCCGGCCCGTACGACAGCCCGTCCGGCCTGTCGTCGCCCGGCAAGCAGTTCGGCGAGGCGATGAGCGACGCCGAGGTGGCCGACGCGGTCGATGCGTTCGCCAAGGCGGCGGGGGCGGCCAAGGCGCTGGGCTTCGATTCCATCGAGCTGCACGGGGCGCATGGCTATCTGATCGACCAGTTCTTCTGGCACGGGGTCAACGTTCGCGAGGACCGCTGGGGCGGCAAGACCCTGCCGGAACGGTCGCGGTTCGCGGTGGAGATCCTCAAAGCCGTGCGGCGCGAGGTGGGCGAGGACTATCCGGTCATCATCCGCCTGTCGCAGTGGAAGCAGCAGGACTTCACGGTGAAGCTGGCGGCTGATCCCAAGGAGATGGAAGCCTGGCTGGCGCCTCTGGCCGATGCCGGCGCCGACGTCTTCCACTGCAGCCAGCGGCGGTTCTGGGAGCCGGAGTTTGAAGGCAGCGACCTGAACTTCGCCGGCTGGGCCAAGAAGCTGACCGGCAAGCCGACGATCACCGTCGGGTCGGTGGGGCTTTCGGGCGAATTCATCGCGGCCTACGGCGGCGAGGCCAGCGAGCCGGCCAGCCTGGATGGCCTGGTCGAGCGGCTGGAGCGCGACGAGTTCGACCTGGTGGCGGTGGGCCGCGCCCTGCTGCAGGACCCCGAATGGGTGGTAAAGGTCCGCGACGGGCGTGAGAGCGAGCTGAAGAGCTTCGAGCGTTCGGCGATGGGGGTGTTGTACTAGGGGCTGGAGCGGCCGGGACTTCCTCCCTCCCCTTTATGGGGAGGGACCGACCGCGCAGCGGTCAGGGTGGGGAAGTCGGATGACAGAACGACAATCGCTGAAGGTTGGCGCTATATGATTCTCGTACCCCACCCTGGATGATTCTCGTACCCCACCCTGGCGCCTTCGGCGCCTGTCCCTCCCCATAAAGGGGAGGGAGGGAGGTTCCTCACGCGTTGAAGTTCAGCTTCAGGCCGGGCCGGGGCCAGGTCGCCTTGTAGAGTTTCCCCGTCCCCGAGGCCGTGATCCAGGCCGTGCGCATGTCGTCGCCGCCGAAGCAGATGTTGGTCACCAGCAGGTCCGGGAAGGGGTAGTGCTCGGTCGTGCCGGCGGGGTCGAAGGCGGTGATGCCGCCGTTGATGATGGTGGCGACGCAGACCTTGCCCGAGGCCTCCACCGCGAGACTGTCCAGGAGCTGGTAGCCCGGCAGGTTGCAGACCACGCGGCCCGGGCCGAACCCGACCTGCGGCGCCAGAACGCCCGGCTCGACGACGTCGAAGGCCCAGAGGCGGCCGAGCTGGGTG
>JANPKF010000417.1:0-2314 GCA_031425895.1 Caulobacteraceae bacterium
AGCACGCCGAAACCGTCAGCAAGGCCTCCGCGTCTGACGACGACGATGACGACGACATGGAAGAAGAGGTCGAGCGCCGTCGTCGCCGCCTCATGCGCAAGTACAAGATCCAGGACGTTATCCGTCGCCGGCAGATCATGCTGGTCCAGGTCGTCAAGGAAGAGCGCGGCAACAAGGGCGCGGCCCTGACCACCTACCTGTCGCTGGCCGGTCGCTACGGCGTGCTGATGCCCAACACCGATCGCGGCGGCGGTATCTCGCGCAAGATCGTCTCGGCGACCGACCGCAAGCGCCTGAAGACCGTCGTCCAGGGCCTGGGCGTTCCCAAGGGCCTAGGCCTCATCGTCCGCACGGCCGGCGCCAAGCGCACCAAGGCCGAGATCAAGCGCGACTACGAGTACCTGATGCGGCTGTGGGAAAACATCCGCGACACCACCCTCAACTCCGTGGCCCCCGCCCTCATCTACGAGGAAGAGGACCTGGTGAAGCGGGCGATCCGCGACCTGTTCGACAAGGACATCGATACCGTCCAGGTCGAGGGCGAGGCCGGGTACAAGGAAGCCCGCGACTTCATGCGGATGATCATGCCCAGCCAGGCCGCCAAGGTGGTGGCCTATCGCGAGCCGACGCCGCTGTTCGTGGCCCACCGGATCGAGAACCAGCTGAGCCAGATCTACACGCCGGTCGTGCCGCTGCGTTCGGGCGGCTACCTGGTGATCAACCAGACCGAGGCGCTGGTCGCCATCGACGTCAACTCCGGCAAGGCGACCCGCGAGCGCAACATCGAGGCCACCGCGCTGAAGACCAACTGCGAGGCGGCCGAGGAAGCCTGCCGCCAGCTGCGTCTGCGCGACCTGGCCGGCCTGATCGTCATCGACTTCATCGATATGGAGGAGTCGAAGAACAATCGCGCCGTCGAGAAGATCCTCAAGGACAACCTCAAGGACGACCGCGCCCGCGTTCAGATGGGCCGCATCTCCTCCTTCGGCCTGATGGAAATCAGCCGCCAGCGCCGCCGCACCGGCGTGCTGGAAGGCACGACTCACGTCTGCCCGCATTGTGAAGGCGTCGGCCGGGTCCGCTCGGTCGAGTCCAGCGCCCTGTCGGCTCTGCGCGCAGTGGAGATGGAAGCCCTGCGCGGCGGCGGCGAACTGACCCTGAAGGTGCCGGGGGCCGTGGCCCTCTACATCCTCAATGAAAAGCGCGCCCACCTGGCCCGCATCCACCAGGTCCACCACCTTTACGTCACCATCCAGGTCGACGAAGCCCTGGCTCATGCCGAGCATGAGCTGGAACGCACCGCTCTGGGCGAGCACAGCCTGCACGCTCTGGACACCTCCGTCCTGGCGCTGCCGAGCCACGGGCTGGTCGATGACGACGACGACTTCGTGCCGCCCGACGACGAGGAAGACGACGAAGAAATCATCGACGACGATGACGCCGAAGCCGCCGACGACCGTCCGGCCCGCCGCGACGGCGCCGAGCGGGAGCCGCGCCGCGACGACGAAAGCCGCGATGGCCGCCGCCGCCGTCGGCGCCGTGGCGGTCGCCGCGAGGACGAAACCGAAGATCGCCCGGCCATCGCCGCCGACGCTGTTGTCGGTGACGCCGAGGACGGTGAAGACGCCGAAGCCGGTGGCGACGACGAGTTCGACAAGGACGGACGCCGCCGGCGTCGCGGCCGTCGCGGCGGTCGCCGCAGCCGCGAGGAAGATCGTCCCAAGGACGGCTTCGCCTGGGCCCGCCCGCGCGTTCCCTTCGGCGACGATCCCTTCCAGTGGCACGATCCGGCCACCCTTGAGGGCGGCGGCATGCTGAGCGTCCGCGACCCCGACCATGCGCCGGTCCTCCCTGCGCTGGTCGAGAGTGATGAAGGTCCGGTCGCCGAGCGTGGCGAGCGGCCCGAGCGCGAGCGTGGCGAACGCGGCGGCCGTGGCCGTCGTCGTGGCCGCGACCGGGATCGGGGTCCGCGCGAGCCGCGTGACGCTGTCGCAGCTGAAGCCTCTGACGTCGTCGAAGCTGCTCTGCCGGCTGAAGAGCCCGCGCAGGACTTCGCCATGATCGATCCGCCGATCTCGACGCTGCCGGCCGGTGAGCCCTTCACCGACGAGGTCTGGGTCGAGCTGCCCGTCGAAGAGCCGGTGAAGAAGGCCCGCAAGAGCCGCGCCAAGCCGAAGAAGGCCGAGGAGGTGGTGGAAGCCGCTCCGGAAGCCCCTTCGGAAGCTGTCGAGGCCGCGCCGGAACCGGTCTTGGAAGCGCCCGTCCCGGCTCCCGAGCCGGCGCCGGAACCGGTTGTGGCCGCCGCGCCGGAGCC
>JANPKF010000418.1:0-2579 GCA_031425895.1 Caulobacteraceae bacterium
CGGCCAGGGCGGCCGGTCCGGCGCCAATGGCGGCGGTGCCTGCGCCGAGGCCCAGCAGCAGTCCACGGCGGGACAGGGAAACAAGGCTGCGCAGGGGCGGCTCCTCCGGCTTGGTCTTCCGACCTAGACCGGAACTGTGACAGCCGTCATGCGGTCCCGTGCCCGCAGACGCAGCCGCATGGGGGCGCGGCTGCGCAGGGTGATCTGGTGGGTGGGCACCGGCTCGGGCCCGGCGGTTTCGACGATCTCGGCCTGCCGCATTATGGTCGCCAGCGCGATCACCGCCTCCTGCAGGGCAAAGGCCGCCCCAATGCAGACGCGGGGCCCGGCGCTGAAGGGCAGATAGACATACCGGTCGATCGACTTGCGGTTTTCCGGCAGGAAACGCTCGGGCCTGAAGGCCTCCGGATCATCCCACAGCAGTTTATGCCGATGCAGGATCCACGGCGAGACCACTACCGCCGTGCCCCTGGGAATCGGCTGGCCGTTGATGACATCCGGCGCAAGCGCCCGGCGGGCCATGGTCGGGGCCGGCGGGAACAGGCGCATCGTCTCTTCCAGAACGGCCCGGGTCCAGGGCAGCCGCTCGGCCCAGTCCGGCAACGCCGGGTCGAAGCCATCGGCCTCGGCCTGCAGGCGCGCGGCGATATCGGGCGTGCGCGAAAGCAGATGTAGTGCCCAGCCCAGCGCCCTGGCCGTGGTCTCATGCCCCGCCAGGATGAAGGTCAGGATATTGGCGGCGACCTCGCGGTCGGACAGGCCGCCGCGGGCGTCGTCCTCCTCGTCCCGGGCTGAGAGCAGGGCGGTCAGCAGGTCGTCCGGCGCTGGCTGACCCGAGGCCAGTTTCGCCCGCCGCCCGCTCACCAGTGAGGCGACCCGCGCTTCGAAGAACTGCGCCGAGCCGCCACTCAACATCCGTCCGACCCGCGGAATCCAGTTCGGCGCGCCGAGCACGTCCAGCGGATCGATCCGCGCGCCGATCGACAGATAGCGGTTCAGCGCCGCCTCGAAATCGGCGGCGTCATCCTCCAGCTCGTCCGAAAAGAGGGTCGCCGAGAGGATCTCGAAGGTCAGCGTCGACATCTGGCTGTCGACCTCCAGCCACGACTGGCTGCGGGTCAGCTTCCAGCGGGCGACCCGTTTGGCGCATACCTCGGCCATGCGGCGGGTCAGGGCGGCGGTGCGCGCGGGGGTAAACAGGGGGGCCAGGATACGCCGGGCGCGGCGCCAGTCGGTTCCCTCGGTCAGGAGCAGACCTTCGGCCAGCAGCGGTCCCAGAATGATGCGCTGCAGCCTCCCCTTTTCGTAGTTGGCGGCATTGTCGGTCAGGACGTGGCGGACCCCGGCGGGGTTGCTGACCACCATGACCGCGCCGAACCGCCCCTGGCCGAACAGCTGAGGCTCGGTGAAGTGACGCTCGGACCAGATCAGCAGCGGATCACGCCAGCTCTGGTACAGGAAGGGGACAAGCGACAAAGGCTTTTTACGCCGGGGTGGAGACCACGGGCGAAATGCTTTCGCTTTGGGGGCCGGTGCAACTGAGAGATCGTCAGCCATGAGCGGACGCTACGCCCGGATTGTGCCAACGGAAAGTCGGTGCGTCAGTTCGCCTGGGCCGGTCGCCAGGCCCGCATTTCGGTAATCTCGCGCGTCTGGGAATCCTTGACGACCTGGGCCATGCGCCGGACCTCAGGATCGCGCGACTGTGCCAGGGCGACATCGGCCATGGCCACGGCACCACGATGGTGCTCGATCATCTTGGCGATATAGGCCTCGTCCAGCGTCTCCCCCGAAGCGGCCGCCATCCCGGTGTGCATGGCGGCTTCCGAGGCGGCGAAGGCCGTGTCTCCCGGCGTTGCGCCAGAGCCCACCGCGGTGTGATGGGACGCCGACGTGGTCGCCGTCTCCTTGACCACGGCCGACTGGTTCACAATCGCTGTGTCGCGAAGCGCCTGCTGGACCGGGTCACCGCCACCATCGCAGGCGGCGAGGGTCAGGGTCGCCAGCAGGGCAGTCAGAACAGTGCGCATGTCAGCCTTCGATCCAATTCGGCAACCAAGCCTCGTGCATTTCGCGCAAGTGGTCCAGTGGCAGGCGGAACAGGTCCCCGGACGAAAAGTCGCGGCCGACGGCGCGGCCGACCACCGAGGCATGCAGGCCGGCGGCCTGGGCCGCGGCGATGATCCCTGTCGCGTCGGCCACGGCGACCAGATAACGGGCCTGATCCTCTCCGAAGAGCAGGATGTGTGCATGGGTCGCCGAGGTGGCGTCCAGTTCGACCCCGCAGTCCGAGGCCAAGGCCATGTCGGCCGCCGCCCCGATCAGGCCGCCGTCCGACAGGTCGTGCACGCAGGTCAGGGCTCCGGCCTCGATCATGCCGCGCACGAAATCGCCGGTCTTGCGTTCCAGGTCCAGATCGACCGGCGGCGGGGCGCCGTCCTCGCGGCCCAGGACCTCGCGCAGATAGAGGGATGAGCCCAGCTCGCCGACTGTCTCACCGATCAGAACCAGTACGTCACCCTCGACCATGCCGCCGAAGCCGACGACGACATCATAGTTGGTCAGCAGGCCGACCGCCC
>JANPKF010000419.1:0-2508 GCA_031425895.1 Caulobacteraceae bacterium
AAATGAAAAACAAGAGCAATTAATCAATCGAGAGTTTTGATGGCACCAACAAATCCGAGACCCTGAACGGCACCGCCTTCGATGACACCATCAACGGCAAGGCCGGCACCGACATCCTCTATGGCAACGCCGGCAATGACATCCTCAATGGCGGCGGCGGCGGCCAGATGGACGGCGATCAGATGTTCGGCGGCACGGGCGACGACCTTTACTACGTCGACAGCACCCGGGACGTGGTCAAAGAGAACCTCGGTGAAGGGCAAGACAAGGTCATCTCCAACATTCTGGCGTACACGCTCACCGCGAACGTCGAGGACCTTGAGCTGGCCGGGCCGGCGATCACCGGCACCGGCAACGGCCTGGCCAACCAGATCGTCGGCAACGGTCTGGCCAACACGCTGAACGGCGTCGGCGGCAACGACTCCCTGATGGGCAACGGCGGCAACGACACCCTCTATGGCGGGGCCGGCGGCGACCAGATGTCGGGCGGGACGGGTGCGGACACCTTTGTCTACAAGGCCGCCAGCGATAGCCAGGCCAGTGTCGGACCGTCGCTTCCGAATGGCGCCCTGGGCGCTCCGGTCCTGGGTGTCGGCGCCAACACGGACGTCATCTACGATCTTAGCGTGTCCGGGGGGGACAGGATCGATGTCTCCGCCATCGATGCCAACACCCGCAAAGTCGGCAACGACGATTTCGTCCTGGTCGACACCTTCACGAAGGTCGCCGGCCAGATGACGGTCAAGACGTTTGGCGGACTGGACATGAAGGCCTCCGACGGCGCCCTTCTGGCTGATCGCGCGACGGGCTACATCCTCGAGGGCGACACCAACGGTGACGGCGTGGCCGATTTCACCGTGTTGTTCAACACTGACGCGCCTTTGAGCCTCAACGATCTGAGGACAATGCTGGTCGGGGTTTCGGCCTTCAATGCCACCGGCATCGGCGGCCACGCATCGGCGCCCTCGGCTCTTCAGACGACGATTCCCGATCTGTTCAACTGACGGCTAGGCGGGGCGGGAGACGGGCGCCACTGTGGGCGTTCCGTCTTCCGCCGAGGCCGCCATGATCAAGATCACCTTCTGCCTGACCCGCCTGCCGCACCTGACCCGCGAGGAATTCCAGACCTACTGGCGTGAGACTCATGCGCCGCTGGTCGCTGAGCGGGCGGCGCTGCTGAAGATTCGCCGTTACGTCCAGAGCCACACCCTGCCTGATGAGGCTTTCGCCGCCCTGGCCGCCAGCCGGGCCGGGCCGCCGGCTTACGACGGGGTCGCCGAACTGTGGTGGGACCGCATCGAGGATATGGGCAGCGACGACCCGGCCGTTCGCAAGGCCGGCCTCGAACTGCTGGAAGACGAGCGCCGGTTCATCGACCTGGCGAAGTCGCCGGTCTTTCTGGTCGAGGAGCAGCAGATCGTCTGAGGGCGCAGCCAAACCGGCGCGACCCCCTTGCGAAACCTCGGCCCTCGAATGCTAGAAGACTCCTGGGCCCGGTTGGCCTTTCGGGGGCGAAAGCGTGATCATTGGTATCGATCTGGGAACCACCAACTCGGCGGTCGCGGTCTGGCGCGATGGTCAGGCGGAGCTGATTCCCAACAGTCTGGGTCACCGGCTGACGCCCTCGGCGGTCAGTGTCGATGAGGCCACCGACAGCATCCTGGTCGGACTGGCGGCGCGCGAGCGGCAGTCGACCCATGCCAAACTGACGGCCACTGCCTTCAAGCGCTACATGGGCTCCAGCCGCACCACCAGGCTGGGCAAGAAGTCGTTCACGCCGGAGGAACTGTCGGCCCTGGTGCTGAAGAGCCTGAAAGCCGACGCGGAGGCCTATCTGGGCCAGCCGGTCACCGAGGCGGTGATCACGGTGCCGGCCTATTTCAACGACAAGCAGCGCAAGGCCACGCGGCGGGCGGGGGAACTGGCGGGCCTGAAGGTCGAGCGGCTGTTGAACGAACCGACGGCGGCGGCCCTCGCCTATGGCATCCACGAACTGGACAACGAGGCGCGGTTCCTGGTTTTCGACCTGGGCGGCGGCACCTTCGACGTGTCGGTTCTGGAGCTGTTCGAGGGGGTCATCGAGGTCCGCGCCTCGACGGGCGACAACCACCTGGGCGGGGAAGACTTCAACCAGCTGCTGATCAACATGTTCTGGACGCAGGCTGCCGGCGACTGGGCCAGCGACCGGACCGAACAGGTGCTGATCGAGCGGCTGCGCGAGGCGGCCGAGCGGGCCCGGCGCGGTCTGACTGACAGCAGCACGGTCACCATGTCGGTGACCTGGAAGGATGCGATCCGCGAGGTCGAGATCACCGCTGACGGGTTCGAGACCAACGCCCAGGCCCTGCTGGACCGGCTGCGCGAGCCGGTGCTGCGCTCTCTGCGCGACAGCAATGTGCGGGCCAATGACCTGGGCGAGATCGTTCTGGTCGGCGGCGGCACGCGGATGCCGCTGGTCCGCCGGGCAGTGACCAAGATGTTCGGCCGCTTCCCCTCCAACGCGGTCAA
>JANPKF010000420.1:0-4410 GCA_031425895.1 Caulobacteraceae bacterium
GAGCAGGACGAGGCCGATGATCTGGAACATGGATAAGGTCGCCGCCGGAGGATAGGGTCGGCGGTGACCATGGCGTTTAATGCTTAATGCCGCGTAAGGGGCCGCGCCCGTTGTTGCGCCGTCCGGCGACCCGGCTTAACAGCGTTCAGATATGCCCGAGAGCCCCAAGACCGCCGGTATGAAGCTGGAGCCGCGCTCCTTCGCCATCCTGTTTGCGGTGTCGATCGTGGTGGCGATCGGCAATACAGGCCTGATGGCGGTGCTGCCGGCCATCGCCCGCGAGATCAAGATCGCCGACTGGATGATTTCGGCGGTGTTCGGGCTGTCGGCCCTGCTGTGGGCGGTGATGA
This sequence comes from Caulobacteraceae bacterium, assembly GCA_031425895.1. Classification (GTDB taxonomy): domain Bacteria; phylum Pseudomonadota; class Alphaproteobacteria; order Caulobacterales; family Caulobacteraceae; genus Caulobacter. The sequence continues at coordinate 351 of JANPKF010000420.1, forward strand.
GCCCGATCTGGGCCCGGGAATCCGACAAGCGCGGGCGAAAGCCCCTGATCATGCTGGGGCTGGCCGGGTTCTTCGTCTCGATGACCCTCTGCGCCTGCGTGGTCAGCATCGGTCTGCATCACCTGTTGCCGTCGATGGTGGTCTTCATCCTTTTCCTGCTGTGCCGGGCTCTGTTCGGGCTGATCGGATCGGCCTCCAATCCGGCGACCCAGGCCTATCTGGCCGAGCGAACGACGCGAGCCGACCGCACCCAACAGATGGCCGCCCTGGCCGGCGCCTTTGGTCTCGGCACGGTTGTCGGGCCCTTCCTGGCGCCGCTGTTCATCCTGCCGGGGGTGACCCTGGCAGGGCCGATGTTCGCCTTCGCCATCTTCGCCGGACTGATGCTGGTGGTGGTCTGGCGTGGGCTTCCGGAAGAAGAGAGCCAGCGCAAGGAGAACCGCCGGTTCGCGGGGGCAGGGCAGGACAAGGGCCTGTGGCGCGATCCCCGGGTGCTGCCCTTCCTGATCTACGGCTTCGCGGTCGCCTGTTGCCAGACGGCGCAGGGCTACACGCTCGGCTTCATGATCATCGACAAGCTGGGCGTCAAACCGATGGAGGCGCTGGGCTTCACGGCGGTGGCCATGGGCGCCGGGGCCCTGGCCGGGCTGCTGGCCCAGTGGGGCCTGATCCGGATGTTCTCGATGGGGCCCAAGCAGCTGCTGCGCTGGGGCGTCGGACTGGCGGCGCTCGGCAACCTGATCACGGTGTTTTCGCCGGACTACTGGACGGTTGTGGCCGGCTACGCGATCTCGTCGCTGGGCTATGGCTTCGCACGGCCCGGGTTCACGGCCGGGGCGTCGCTGACGGTGCGGATGGACGAGCAGGCGCGGGCGGCGGGCGCCATCGCGGCGGTCAACGGCCTGAACGTCATTCTCGCGCCGGTGTTCGTCATGCTCTACGGCGTCTTCCACGAAGCGCCGTTCGCGCTGAATGCGCTGATCCTGTCGGCGCTGCTGGTCTACGCCTTCCGCAACGCCATCCTGCGGGACGCCGGCGAGACCGTGCCCGATGACGAGGAGACGGCGATGGCCGTCCTCGAGCGGGCGGACGAAGGCTAGACCCTTTCAGGTTTTGATTTACGCATCAAAACCTGATCAAAAGGGTCTAGAATCAAACATTTAGAGCACGTCCGGGCGGCGGAACCGCGTACACTTCCGCCTGACGTGCTCTAGAAGCGGGGGTCAGGGCGGCGACGCCATCCCCGCCGCCTGCATGGCTATCGACTGGATCATCGGCGGCGTCAGATAGCCGTCGGCCGGAATCCTGTTGGCCTGTTGCCAGGCGCGGATGGCGACGCGGGTCCTGGGACCGATGGCGCCGTCGACGCCGCCGGTGTCGTAGCCGAGCTTGACGAGGCTTTCCTGGGCCAGGATGCGGTCGGCCTTGGAAAGCGGCGTCTCGACCGGCCAGGGGGTGACCAGTGGGCCTTCCCCGCCAAAGCGCAGGGCCAGCAGGCCGACACCGAGCGCGTAGGCGGTGGAGTTGTTGTACTTCATGATCGCCGCGTGGTTCGGGAAGATCAGGAAAGCCGGACCCTGATAGCCCGACGGCAGGATCAGGCTGGCGCTGGAGGCCTGGTCGGCGCTGGACCAGGGCAGACCGTCGGCGCGGCGAACGCCCCGGGCCGTCCAGTCGGCCAGTGGCTCGCGGGTCCCTTCGGTCAGACTGTAGTCGAAGCCGGGCGGCAACAGGACTTCGCGCGACCAGCTTTCACCGGGCTTCCAGCCGGCCTTGGCCATGTAGTTGGCGGTCGAGGCCAGGGCGTCGTGGGTGCTGCCCCAGATGTCGCGGTGGCCGTCGCGGTCGCCGTCGATGGCGGTGGAGAGGTAGACGCCTGGCAGGAACTGGGTCTGGCCCATGGCTCCGGCCCAGCTGCCCTTGAGGCGGGCGCGCGTCTGTTCCCCGGTGGCGATGATCTTCAGGGCGGAGATGAGCTCGCTCTCGGCCCAGGCGCGCCGGCGGCCGTCGGCGGCCAGGGTCGCCAGGCAGCGGACGATATCCTTGTCGCCCTGGATCTTGCCGAACGCCGACTCCATCGCCCAGATAGCCAGCACGATCTCGCGCGGCACCCGGAAGGCCTGCTCCATGGCGGGCAGGTAGGGCAGCTGGGTGGCGAACTGGCGGCCCTGGCTGATGCGCACATCGCTGACCGTGCCCTTCACATAGTCCCCAACCGGCTTTGAGAACTCCGGCTGGCGGCCGTCGGAGGCGACGACGCCGGTGTCCGGCGTCAGGCCGGCGGTCTCGCGGTCCACCACGGCCTGCGGCACGCCCGCCAGGACGGCCTTGGGTTTGAACTGGGCCAGCCAGGCGTCGAAGTTCGGATCGCCGGACACCACCGGAACCGGGGCCGGCCCGGCCGGGGGAGGGCCGGGCGGCGGCGTGGTCCCGGCCACATGGGTCAGGGTCGGCTCGAGCTGCGGGTCGGCGCAGCCGGCGAGGGTCAGGAGGAGGAAGGCGCGTCTATCCATGGACCCAAGCTAACGGGAGGAAGGTGAACAGGGCCATCACAAACGCGCCATGGCGCGCGCCGCCGCCTACTTCTGACGGACCAGAACGAACGTGCCGCGCTGCTCGCCATTCTCGCCGGGAGGCTGCTGCGTCTTGCTCCAGTCGGCCCTGGGGACGAAGGGATTGGTCGACCGCCAGCCCTCGATAAGAACGATCCTTCCCTTGAGCCGGTCGCCGTCAAGGGTCGAGCTCCAGCCCCTGCCCTGGGTCGTGAAGGTCAGTTTGCCGTTCGCCTGCTTCCAGCGATGGACGTAGGTGTAGTCCAGACCGAACATGAAGGCGGTGCAGTTGCTGTTGAGCTCCAGCTCCACGGGGACCGTGACGCCTTCATCACTGATCAGGTTTCCCTTGAAGGTCGTGCCGGACAGATCACTGGCGGCGCCGGGCTGGCCACAAGGGAAGGCATCCTTGGCGGGGGCCATCTCGAAATCGCGCATCTTGCCGGCGCTGTCGCGCCACTGGCCCCTGAGCTTTCCGTCGTCCCAGACCACGCCCACATAGGGAATCTGGACAGGCCGCCCCCCCTTCACAGGCTCAGTCCGGCTGATCTTCAGGTCCTTGCCGACCTGGCTCCAGGTTCCCTTGTAGGTCTTTGTCACACCGCCGTTGCCGACCGTCTGGGTGGTCGTGCAGTCGGCGTTGAAAAGGATGCGATTGCTGATCGTCGGGCGGCGGGCCGTGGTCCCCGTATTGATGTCTGATCCGGTGTAGGTCTTGCCGGCGACGGACGGCGATGTCCCGGGATCGCCGCAGGCGGCGAAGGCGGGGCTGGCGGCCAGGGCGAAGCCTGTGGCGGCGAGAAGACTGAGAACGCGCATGGGTCAGGTTCCGTAGGGGGTTCGAACTACTTGTCGAAGGTCAGGGTGAAGCTTCCGCCCGGCGCGCCGACGACGGCGGGGGGCGGGGTGGCGGTGACGCCCAGATCCGCAGGACTGACGAACAGGACGATCGCCTCGGCCCCCTGCTGCAGGGTGATGGGGCCGGAGATCGTCTTACCGGTGATAGTCCCCCGCCAGCTGCGTCCGGCGACCTTGAAGGTGACGCTGTCGCCCTCCTGCCGCCAGCTGCCCTGATAGCTGGAGGTTCCGGTGAGTTTGACCGAGCAGTTGGCGTTGAAGTCGATGCTGAGCGGGGCCTCGACCCCGCGCGTGTCCTTGCCCTTGCCGCGATAGCTGCTGGCCGACAGGTCGCCGGCCGGCCCAGGCTTGCCACAGGGCTGGTCACCCTTGCCCGGCTGCAGGCCGAAGAAGCCGTTGCGTCCTTCGCCCGGGCCCCAGCGGCCGGCGATCTCGCCCCTGGCGCCGACCTTGCCGGCGTAGACCACCTTGCCGCCGGCCGCCTTCGGCTCGGCCCGCTCGATGACCAGGACATCGCCGTCCCGGGTCCAGGTGGCGGTCTTCGGGGTGAGGCCGCCACCGTCGCCGAGGGTCTGGGTGACAGTGCAGTCGGCGTTGAACAGCATGCGGGCGCTACGTTGTTCGTGCGGCGGGCTGGAGCCGAGGGCGAA
>JANPKF010000421.1:0-5483 GCA_031425895.1 Caulobacteraceae bacterium
CAAGGCGGCGCTGGAAACCCGCGCGGCCTGGTTCCAGGTCGATGCCGAGGTCCTCCCGCTGGTCCGCGTGGCCGTCGGCGCCCGCTATGAAGAGGCCGAACAGGGGGTCAACCCCATCGACATCTTCGCGGGTCCCCTGCCCAGCGCTCCGAAGCTGGAAAACGAGTACTGGCTCCCGGCCGCCACGGTGACGTGGAACTTCTACGAGGACATGCAACTGCGCTTTGGTCTGTCCAAGACCATCGCCCGGCCGCAGTTCCGGGAACTGGCTCCGCAGACCTACCTGGATCCGGACACCGACCGCCTCTACATCGGCAACCCCTACCTGGTGGATTCCGAGCTGATCAACGTCGATGCCCGCTACGAGTGGTACTTCGACAAGGGCCAGTCGCTGACCTTCGGTGTCTTCTACAAGGACATCGACAAGCCGGTTGAGACCATCGTCAACGAAGGCGGCTCGAGCCTGCAGACCACCTTCCTGAACGCCCCCGCCGCCGCTCTCTACGGCGCCGAGATCGATGCGAAGGTCTATTTCGATCTTCCGATCGAGATGCAGTGGTTCAGCGACAAGCGCTGGCTGATCGCCGCCAACTACACCTGGACCAGCTCCGAGGTGAAGGTCGGCTCCGGCGACGTGGTCTACCCGCTGTCGGGCCTCGGCAGCCCGCGTCCCGCCATCGACTATGTGACCGACGGCGACACCCTGCAGGGACAGTCCGACCACCTGGCCAACCTGCAGTTCGGCTGGGAGGACGAAAACGCCAAGTCCCAGGCGACGCTTCTGCTCACTTACGTCAGTGAACGGATCGCTGCTCGCGGCCGGACCGGCTTCCCGGACCTGATCCAGGGCGAGACCGTCAACCTCGACTTCACCTACCGCAAGGGCTTCGAGGTGATGGGCAAGGAGATGGAGTTCGGCTTCGAAGCCAGGAACCTGCTCGGCGAAGACTCCGAGGAATTCCAGGAGCTTGGCGGCGGTCGCGTCGATACCAACACCTACGACCTCGGCCGCGGCGTCTCGTTCAGCCTCTCGGCCAAGTTCTAGTCCATCCTTTCAAGCGTAGGCAGGCGCTCCCTACCCGTCCGGGTGGGGAGCGTTTGTCATTGAAGCGTCACGGAAGTATCACTGACCTGCGGCACTGCGCGTCTAACCGGACCCGTCAGCGTCGCAGCGGGGAAAGTTTCAGAGTGGTCCTTTGGCAGCGCCTATTGTCGGGTCGCATCAAGGACGCTTCCGGCCGCGCCGCGGTCGAGGCGTTTCTCGTGCTGCTGCTGGCGACACAGGCCGCCGGGCTGGTCTGGGCGATCGCCGCGCCAGGCCCGTCACCGACACCAAGCGCCGTCTCGCAGGTCGCAGATCTCTCGATCCTGACCCGCTTCAACCCCTTCCTGGGGATCGACACACCGGCCGCGGGCCAGGCGTCCGGTCAGGCGATGCGCCTGTACGGCGTTCGCGCCGGGGCCGACGGCCGGGGCTCGGCCATCATCGGCTCGGCAGACGGCAAGCAGGCCTCCTACCTGGTCGGTGAGACGGTCGCGCCCGGCGTGACCCTGCAGGCTGTGCATGACAACCATGTGGTCCTGGCGCGGGGCGCCGCGACCACCAAACTGACCTTCCCTGATGTCTCCCAATAAGGACGCCGCTCGCTTGAGGAACACCATCCGGACCCTCGCCCTCGCGGCCCTCATCGGTGCGTCCGCCCTGGCGCCCGCAGCGCCCGTGCTGGCGCAATCCCAGGTTCTCAACGTCCAGGACGCGGACATCCGCGCCTTCATTCAGGACGTCGCCCGCAGCACCGGCCGCACCTTCATCATCGACCCGCGCGTCAAGGGCACGGTCAGCGTCGCCAGTGACGGCCCCTTGAGCAAGGGAGAGCTGTTCGAGGTCTTCCTGGCCACCCTGCGCTCGAACGGCTTCATCGCCATCCCGACCGGCCCCACATCCTATCGCATCGAGCCGGCCGAGAACGCCGCCCGCGCCCCCTCGGCCGGCCGCAGCGGTTTTGTCACCGAGGTCTTCCGCCTGCGCACCATTGACGCGGCCGGCGCCGCCGAAATGATCAAGCCGCTGGTCGGGCCGCAGGGTGTTGTCACCGCCAATCCGCGCGGCAACACCGTGGTCGTCGCCGACTACGCCGACAACGTGCGCCGTATCCGCGGCCTGATCGGTCAGATCGATCAGGACCGGGCCCAGGTCCAGACCGTCACCCTCAAGTACAGCCGCGCCACCGAGATCGCGCGCGTGCTCAACGACCTGACCAGCGCTCCCGGCGCCGACGGCAAGGGCGCCCGTGGCGCGGTCGCCATCGTGCCCGTCGAAAGCAGCAACTCCATCATGCTGCGCGGCGACACCGACGCGATCGCCAGGCTGATCCCGATCATCAACGACCTCGACCGCCGCGCCCAGTCGAGCGCCGACATCCAGGTCGTCTTCCTCAAGCATGCCAACGCCGAGGAGATGCTGCCGGTCCTGCAGCAGCTGGTCGGCCAGCAGCCGACCGCCCCGGCCGGCGGCAAGGCGGCGGCCGAAGCAACCCCCACCTCCGCGGTGACCCCCGGCTCGCAGCGCGCCAGCCTGGCCCGCTACCCGGGCGCCAACGCCCTCATCATCAGCGCTGATCCCGAGACCCAGCGCATGCTGGCCGAGGTCATCCGTCAGCTCGACGTGCGCCGCGAGCAGGTGCTGGTCGAGGCCATCGTGGTCGAGGTGTCCGACGGCACCGCCCAGCGGCTCGGCGTCCAGACCATCCTCGGCAGCCAGGGCGGCAATGTGCCCTTCGCCGCCACCAACTATTCCAACACCGGACCCAACATCCTCGCCCTGACCGGCGCCATCGTCGGCGAAAACAACCTGCCCGAGGACAGCGAGCTGCTGGCCCAGTTGCGGGACGCGGCCATCAGTTCGCTGCTCGGGTCCAACGGCGCCCTTGGCGCCGTGACAGGGACGCTCAGCGGCGACACCCTGTTCGGCTTCATCATCAATGCGGTGCGCGAGGACAACTCCTCGAAGCTCCTGTCGACCCCGCATGTCCTGACCCTCGACAACCGCGAGGCCTCGATCCTGGTCGGTCAGGAAATCCCGATCACCACCGGCGAGGTGCTGGGCGACGCCAATTCCAATCCCTTCCGCACCGTCCAGCGCCAGGACATCGGCATCAAGCTGACCGTGACGCCCCAGATCAACGCCGGCGGCGGTGTCACCCTGCATCTGCGCCAGGAGGTGTCGGCCATCGCCGGAACGGTGACGACCAACAATCCCGAACTGATCCTCAACAAGCGGGTCGTCGAGACCACCGCCGTCATCGGTGACGGAGAGATCGTCGTGCTGGCCGGCCTCCTTCAGCAGGACGAGAGCATCAGCCTCGAGCGGACGCCTCTGCTCAGTGACGTGCCGCTGCTGGGCGAGCTCTTCAAGAGCCGGGCCCGCGAGGGCAAGCGCACCAACCTGATGATTTTCCTGCGGCCCCGCATTATCCGCAACGACGAGGATGCCCGCGCCGTTACCGGTCCGCGCTACGAGATGCTGCGCCAGCAGCCGGCCTTCACCAACAAGGACGGTAGCAACGATCTCGACACTGTTGTTGTGGATGTGTTGGGTGCGACGCCTCCAAATGTCCCGCCACCCCCCCCGCCTGTGTCGCCTAAATGATCACCCTGACGGACCCGACTCTGTCCTACGGCTTCGCCAAGCGGGCGGGCGTTCTGCTCCTTTCGCTGGGTGAGACCGCGCGGGTTGGCCTGCGCGAAGGCGCCGACCCCTCGGCCCTGGTCGAGGCGCGGCGGGTGCTCGGTCGCCCCCTCTCCATCGAGTCCCTGACCGGCGCGGCGTTCGACCGGCAATTCTCTGAAGTCTACGCCGGCGAGGGCCTCGCGGCCTCCAGCGCCGACAGTGTCGAGATGGCCGGCGGCCTGGACGCCCTGCTCGACGATATCCCGGCCACCGCCGACCTCCTGGACCCACAGGATGAAGCGCCGGTCATCCGACTGATCAACGGCCTGATCGCCGAAGCCGCCCGCCTCGGCGCCTCCGACATCCATATCGAGCCCTTCGAAAAGGCCGTCACCGTTCGCCTCCGGGTCGACGGCGTGCTCCGCGAAGTCCTCAGCCTGCCCCAGCGAATTGGCCCCCTGCTGGTCTCGCGGATCAAGGTCATGGCCAGGCTGGATATTGCTGAAAAACGCCTGCCGCAGGACGGCCGGATCTCCCTGGCGCTGGGCGGCAAGGCGCTGGACGTCCGCGTCTCGACCCTGCCGGCCCGGGTCGGTGAGCGGGTGGTCCTGCGGATCCTCGACAAGGACCAGGCCGGCCTGCAGCTTCAGCAACTGGGCATGCCGCCGGCGTTGCTGCGCCTTTTCGAATCCGCGGTGCGGGAGCCGCACGGCATCATCCTGGTCACCGGCCCGACGGGCTCGGGCAAGACCACCACGCTCTACGCGGGTCTCGCCCTGCTCAACGACGCCAGCCGCAACATCCTGACCATCGAGGACCCGGTCGAATACGCCATGCACGGCATCGGCCAGACCCAGGTCAACGCCAAGGTCGGCATGACCTTCGCCGCCGGCCTGCGGGCCATCCTGCGCCAGGACCCGGACGTGGTCATGGTCGGCGAAATCCGCGACAGCGAGACCGCCCAGATCGCTGTCCAGGCCGCCCTCACCGGACACCTGGTCCTCTCGACGGTTCACACCAACGACGCGGCCGGCGCCGTCACCCGCCTGCGAGACATGGGCGTCGAGCCCTTCCTGCTGGCCTCGACCCTGCGTACCGTGCTGGCCCAGCGCCTGGTCCGCCGGCTTTGCGACGCCTGCCGCGAGCCCTATGCCGCCGACGCCGCCACCGCCCATCGCCTCGACGTCGCTGAAGGGCAGACGCTGTTTCGCGCCAGGGGCTGCGAGCACTGCAACCAGACCGGCTACCAGGGTCGTATCGGCGTCTACGAAGCGATCCGGATCGACGACCATGTCCGCGGCCTGATCGCCGCCAATGCCGACGAACAGGCGATCGGCGCCGGTCTTGCCGAGACCGGCGACCTTGCAGCCGCCGCCCGTGACCTGGTCCTGACCGGCGTTACGACGATGGAAGAGATGCTGCGCGTCACCCGCCAGACCGCTGAAGCCCAGGTGGGAGCCGAGGGGCATGGCGGCGTTTGAGTATCTGGCGCTCGACGCGCACGGCACGGCCCGAAATGGCGTCGTCACCGCCGCCGACGAGGGGGCTGCCCGTGCTATCCTGCAAAAGCGCCGCCTGGCCCCCGTCCGCCTGACCGCCGCCAACGACAGCGGCCCGGGCGTGAGCCTGTTTCGTGAGAAGCTGTCGCCGAAGGACCTGTCGCTGATCACCCGCCAGCTCTCGACCCTGGTCTCGGTCAGCCCGCTGGAAGAGGCCCTGCGGGCCATCGCCCAGAACAGCGAACAACCCAAAGTCCGCGCCATTCTGGGCGAGGTTCATGGCGGCATCCGTGAAGGCTTCCGCCTGTCGGAGG
>JANPKF010000422.1:0-2605 GCA_031425895.1 Caulobacteraceae bacterium
CAGGTTTTGATGCGTACATCAAAACCTGAAAGGGTCTAGAACTTCTTCGGCCCATCCGGGCGAGTGCCGGGATGGGCGGTCGTGACGAGCTAGGCGTCCGTCCCGGTCAGCCGGTAATCACTATCCAGTGTCGGTTCGCCCTCGGTGACCAGCCGGCCTTCGCGGACCATCTGTACGATGTGGGCCATCACCGAATGCGCCGCCGCGGGATACAGCCGCGAGTCGACGTCCTTGTAGAGCTCGGGCACCATGGCCTTGATCCGTGTGTGGCCGCTGGCCAGGGCGCCGAGGATCTGCTTCTCGCGGGCCCTGCGATGGTCGATGTAGGCTTGGACGAAGGGGCCTGGGTCGGTGATCGGCGGGCCATGGGTCGGCCACAGGGTCGAGAAATCGCGCGCCTTGATCCGGTCCAGACTTTCGAAATAGTCGCCCATGTCGCCGTCAGGCGGACTGATCACTGTCGTCGACCAGCCCATGATGTGATCGCCGCTGAACAGGGCGTTCTCTTCAAGCAGGGCGTAGCAGATGTGGTTGGAGGTGTGGCCGGGGGTCGGGACAGCCTCCAGGGTCCAGTCGCCCCCGGAAAAAACGCCACCGTCGCAAAGGCCGATATCGGGCCTGAAGTTGCGATCGTCGCCGGCTTCCATGCGGACTTCAGACTCGGTCGGCACGCCCAGCTTGGCGCAGGCGTAGATGGTCGCCCCCGTACGCTCGGCCAGCGGCCGGGCGAGAGGCGAATGGTCGGCGTGATTGTGGGTGACGAAGATGTGGGTGATCCGCTCGCCGGCCGTGGCGGCCAGGATGGCGTCCAGATGGTCGTCCATGTCAGGGCCCGGGTCGATGACCGCTACCTCGCCGGTTCCGACGATATAGGTGCCGGTGCCCTTGAAGGTGAACGGGCCGGGGTTCTTTGCAACCACGCGGCGGATGAGCGGCGAGACGCGGTCGCACGCCCCGTACTCGAACTCGATGTCTCTGACGAAAGGAATCATGCGGCGACGCCCGTTCCGGAATCTTGATTGATAAGAGTGAGGAAAGCGGCAGCGAGCAAGCGTGTCGCGTTCAGCTTGTCCTTGAGGGGCAGCGCGATCGGCGGTCCCATGTCGGTCTTGTTGACGTCCACCACGTAGATACGTCCGTCCTTGTCGCGAAGGATGTCGAGGCCGCCCCAATCCAGCCCCATGCCCGCGCAGAAGGCGGCTATGGACTCCAGTTCGGCTGCCGAGAACACCGCCTGCGGCGTTGTCAGGGTGGTCGAGCTGTTGTGGTTGGCGAAGCGGTCGGCCACCGGCCGGCGCTTGATGAAGACACAGGCGGGCCGGCCGCCGACGCAGGGGGTTCGCAGGTCTGCGACCAGATCGCCCTCGGTGTTGTCGATCAGCTTCTGATAGGTCTTGCCGGGCAGGGCCGGGCAGGGGGCCATGACGATCCTGCCGTCGTGGACGCCGTTATCTTCGCCTTTTTCGACAAGCGGGCCCTCGGCGGCCGCCGGGTCAATCATCAGGGGGTAGCCGAAGGCCTGTTCGAACACCCGGGCCACATGGCTCTTGGTCACATCGGTGCAGCGCCAGTTGAAACGGCGCTCGGGTCCGGTGTTGGGCGGGGCGCCGGTGGCGCTGTCATCAAAATAGAAGCCGGCGACAGCCTCTTCCGGCGTGCGGGCGATTCGGGCTCCGGACCAGGCGGCGGCGGCCCAGACCAGATACCAGGGCCGCGGACGGTCAGGCGCGAACCAGACGGCGGGACCAGGCCTGGTCAGCTGCATCCAGGCGGCCTTCAGTCGGACGGGCACATAGTAGCAGAACCAGACAAGGCTTTCGGCCACGAGGGCGCCATCCAGCGCCAGGTCGGCGCCGGTCTTGTGAACCCTGATCCGCCCGCCAGACACGGTAAAGTCCGACGCCCAGGATGCTCCAGCCATGCAAAACTCCGCGCCCCCGAGACGCTGAACCCGCATAACTAAGGCAATTCGCATCACAGACAAACGACTTGCCCGCGAGGCGTGCGTGATCGGCCCGGAAGTTGCGCAGGCGATCCCAGGACTGGTGGGAAAGCGCGTAAAATGGCTCTCGATGCGATGATCTTTGTTTCAAAACGGCTCCAGCGGGTGGCCTTCGCGATCCTCTGTCTCATGGCGGCGCAACTGGTGCTGGCGTCCTGCGAGCCGGAACCGAGCGCCATGGCGGCCCGGGTCACGCTCGAAGGACATTAACTTGAGGCGAGGCGGGAAGGTCGCTACTGGCGAGCATGGCCAACGACTCTCTCGAAACTCTGCTCAAGACCGCCGCAGACCTTCGCCGCGCCGGAGATCCGGGCGCGCTTGCCGCCTACGTCCAGTTGCTGAGCCTGCATCCGGACTTGCCCGACAGCTGGTACAATTTCGCGATCCTGCTGCGTCAGGCTCGCCGGCCGTTCGATGCCCTGGAAGCCTATCGCCAGGCGATCGAGCGTGGGCTGGAGGGGGCGGAGATCGCGCACCTCAATCGCGCCGTCATTTTTTCAGATGATCTGAGGCATTCAGAAGAGGCGGAGCGCGAGCTTTTCGCGGCCCTCAGCCTCAAGCCTGACTTCACCGCCGCGATGCTCAATCTCGGCAACCTGTTCG
>JANPKF010000423.1:0-2478 GCA_031425895.1 Caulobacteraceae bacterium
GGGAGCCGATGGATTGCAGGCCGGTGTCGGTGAACTGGGCCGAGCGGGCGGCGGTCAGGGCGGCGGCGTCGAGGGCGTCCTGCAGCCGGGTCTTGGCGGCCGAGCCGTTGGCGATGTCCACCGCCCCCATGGTCAGCACGATCATCGGCATGCCGATGAAGGCGGCCTGGACGGCGATGGCGCCGTCCTTGCGGTTCCAGAAGTGTCCCAGCCGCGCGATCGCTGGCCTCAAGATTCGCCCCGACATGGTCGTTGCCCCAAACCGACACCAGGCACGCTCGCCCGATGAGGCTGGAGAGTGCCCATCCTCGGTAAATGAACCTGCCTATGGATTTGCTGAATTTTTCCGCAACCCTAAGGGGTTTTTACCATGCGAAGATTAACATCGCGAATTCAATGGTTTGCGAGTCATTCGGCGACGCTGTCCTCGCCGACGGCCTGAAAAAACCCTCGCGCCGGGGAGGCGCGAGGGTTCTGGCCGTCCGCAATTGAAGGTTCAGAGGCGGCCTACCAGCCGCACTTCTGGCCCTTGTTCTGCTTGATCAGCCAGGTGTTGAGGGGCTTGAAGTACTCGGTCACCGCGCTGGCGTCGGTGCGGCGCTCGCCGGTGAAGGCTTCCAGCTCGTCCGGCCAGGGCTTGGACTGACCCATCTCCATCATCTTGTTGAACTTCGCCCCGACCTCCTTGTTGCCGTACACGGAGCAACGGTGCAGCGGGCCCTTCCAGCCGGCCTGCTTGCAGGCGGCGCGGTGGAACTGGAACTGGTAGACGTGGGCCAGGAAGTAGCGGGTGTAGGGCACGTTGCCAGGTACATGGTACTTGGCGCCCGGGTCGAAGGCATCGGCCGGACGCGGTCCGGGCGGGGTCACGCCCTGGTACTTCAGCTTCAGGGCCCACCAGGCGTCGTTGTAGCCGGCCGGCTTCACCGAGCCGTCGTAGACCTGCCAGCGCCAGCGGTCGACCAGCAGGCCGAACGGCATGAAGGCGATCTTGTCGAGCGCCATCTTCAGCAGGAAGGGCGTATCGCCTTCCGGGCCCGGAACCTTGTCGAGGATGCCGACCTGGTTGAGGTAGGTGGGGGTCAGGGCCGACAGGCCGACGAAGTCGCCGATCGCCTCATGGAAGCCGTCGTTGGCGCCGCCCTTGAAGATGTAGGGCTGATCCTTGTAGGCGCGCTGGTAGTAGTTGTGACCGAGCTCGTGGTGGACGGTGTAGAAGTCCTCGGCGTTGACCTTGGTGCACATCTTGATGCGGATGTCGTCGCGGTCGTCGAGGTTCCAGGCAGAGGCGTGGCAGACCACCTCGCGGCCTTCCGGACGGGTGATCTGGCTGCGGGTCCAGAAGGTCTCCGGCAGCGGCGCCAGACCGATCGACGAGTAGAAGTTCTCGCCGGTCTTGACCATTTTCAGCGGGTCATAGCCCTTGTCGACCAGCAGCTGGTCGAGGTTGTAGCCGTCGGTGTCCTCGGCGGGTTTCACCGTCTCATAGATGTTGCCCCACTGCTGGGCCCACATGTTGCCAAGCAGGTCGGCGCGGATCGGGCCGGTCCTGGGCTGGACGTCGTCGCCGTACTTCTCGTTGAGTTCCTTGCGCACGTAGCAGTGCAGGTTCTTGTAGAAGGGCTCGACCTGGCTCCACAGCCGGTCGGTCTCGGCCGCGAAGGCGTCGGGCTCCATGTCGTAGCCCGAGCGCCACAGGGCGCCGGTGTCCTTGTAGCCGAGCTGCCGGCTTCCCTCGTTGGCCAGCTCGACCAGCTGGGCGTAGTCGGCTGTCATCACCGGCGAGATCGAGTGCCAGCCTTCCCAGGCGGCCTTCAGCTCGGCCGGATCCTGGCTCCTGGCGAGGATGTCCTCGGCGTCGTTGAGGGTGATCTGCTTGCCTTTGAACGCGAACTTGCCGGTCGAGTAGATGCTGTCCAGCCGGCCGCCGATGGTCGCCATCTGGTCGGCGGCGCCGGGGCGCTGCGGCGCGGGCAGGACCAGGGCGCGCTTGAGGATGTCCAGCTTGCGGCGGGTGACCGGGTCGGCGGCGGTCTTGTCGTATTTGGCGGCCTGCACGGCAAGGTCGGTGGCAAGCGTGGTGGCTTCGGCGGTCGCCTTGGCCTCGAGGAACATGGTGTCCTCGGTGATGTTGGTGGCGCGCACCCAGGCCGACTTGTTGACGTACTCCGACAACTTGGCGAGGTCGGCCTCGGCCTTGTCGATGAAGGCCTTCGCCTCTTCGGGGCTGGGCATGGCGGCCGCAGCAGGGGCCGGAGCCGGCGTCGGGGTCTGGCCGATGGCGAAACCGCCGGTCAGAGCCAGGGCGGCGGCGGCCGCCAGCAGAGTCGTCTTCTTCATGGGACGCTTCCTCGGGAATTGGGGTGCGGCAAGGGACCGCAGGGGAGGGGTTGCGTCAAGGGGCGTGGGGACTGGATCGCCGCGCAGGGCGTACAGCCTTTGCGCACAGGCGTTTGGAGCGGCGTTTCTGTCCCCGAT
>JANPKF010000424.1:0-3082 GCA_031425895.1 Caulobacteraceae bacterium
GAAGTCCGTCACCTTGCCCGGCGACGGGGTGACGGTGCGCGGGTTTTCGGCGTTGATGCGGCATTCGATGGCGTGGCCTTCGAAGGTCACGTCGGCCTGGGTGAAGCTGAGCGGCAGGCCGGCGGCGATGCGGATCTGCTCGCGCACCAGATCGACGCCGGTGATCATTTCCGTAACCGGATGCTCGACTTGCAGGCGGGTGTTCATCTCGATGAAGAAGAACTCGTCGTTTTCCCACAGGAACTCGATGGTGCCGACGCCCAGATAGCCGATGGCGCGGATGGCCTCGACGACGACAGCGCCGATCTTCTTGCGGCCCTCGGCGCTGAGGGCCGGCGAGGGGGCCTCTTCCAGCACCTTCTGGTGACGGCGCTGCAGGCTGCAGTCGCGTTCGCCCAGGTGCACGACGTTGCCGTGGCTGTCGGCGACAACCTGGATTTCGATATGGCGCGGGGTCTGGAGGTAGCGCTCCATGTAGACCGCGTCGTCACCGAAGGCCGCGCGGGCTTCGGAGCGGGCGGTCGAGACCGCCTCGTAGAGGTCTTCCTGCGTCGCCGCGACCTTCATGCCGCGGCCGCCGCCGCCGGCAGCCGCCTTGATCAGGACCGGGAAGCCGATCTCCTTGGCCGCCGCGAAGGCCTCGTCCTCGGTCGTCACGGCGCCGTCGGAGCCGGGGACCACCGGAATACCGGCGTTCTTCACCGCCTGCTTGGCGCTGATCTTGTCGCCCATCATGCGGATGTGCTCGGGCTTGGGCCCGATGAAGGTCATGCCGTGGGTGTTGACGATCTCGGCGAAGCGGGCGTTTTCCGACAGGAAGCCGTAGCCGGGGTGGATCGCCTGGGCGCCCGTGATCTCGGCCGCCGCGATGATCGACGGGATGTTCAGATAGCTCTTGGCAGCCGGGGCCGGGCCGATGCAGACGCTTTCGTCGGCCAGGCGGGCCCACATGCCGCTGGCGTCGGGCTCGGAGTGGACCGCCACGGTGGCGATGCCCATTTCCTTGCAGGCGCGGTGAATGCGAAGGGCGATCTCGCCCCGGTTGGCGATCAGGATCTTGTCAAACACAGCGGCTACTCGAGGATCACGAGCGGCTGGCCGAACTCGACCGGCTGGGAGTCTCCGACGAGGATTTCGACGACGACGCCGGCGCGGGGCGCGGGGATCGGGTTCATCGTCTTCATGGCCTCGACGATCAGCAGGGTCTGGCCCTCGCCGACCTTGTCGCCGACCTTGATGAAGGGCGGGCTGCCGGGCTGGGCCTGGAGGTAGACGGTGCCGACCATCGGCGACTTGACCTCGTCACCCTTGCGGGCGGCCGGCGCGGCCTCCACCGGGGCGGCGGCAGCCACGGGCGCGGCGGCCGGGGCGGCGGCGGGGGCCGGCGCGGCGGCATAGGTCGCTTGAGGCGCGGCGGCGACGGTGATTTCACGAGCGACGCGAATGCGCAGGTCGCCGCGCTCCACTTCGATCTCGGTCAGGCCGGTGCTCTTGAGGATGTCGGCGAGCTTGCGGACCGTCCGGGTGTCGATGGCGGCGCTGTTCTCGGCGGAGTCGTCGGCCGGGGAGTTGGACATTATCTGTACCTTGTTCTTGTCTTTGTCGCTTACGACCGGGCCGCGCCGACCAGGCCGGCGGCGGCTTCGATCGCCAGTTCATAACTTGCCCCGCCGAATCCGGACACGATGCCGGTCGCCGCGAGCGAAACATAGGTCGTCTTGCGAAACGCCTCGCGCGCCGCAGGGTTCGACAGGTGGCACTCCACCACCGGAATAGCGAGAGTCTTCAGCGCGTCCAGCAGGGCCACGGAAGTGTGACCGTAACCGGCCGGGTTGATGACCAGGGCGCTGGCGGCTTCGCGCGCCTCCTGAACCCAGTCGATCAGGTCGCCTTCATGGTTGGATTGGCGGCAGTCGACGGTCAAGCCGAAGGCCTCCGCGCGCGCGGCGCAGCGCTCATGGACGTCCGACAGGGTGTCGTATCCGTAGATTTCGGGTTCACGCGTCCCAAGCAGGTTGAGATTGGGCCCGCTCAAAACAAAGATCGGTTTCGGCATCCGGCCCCGCCGTCGAGTCAAGACGGGCCTTGTATCGCCGCTAGGCCGGGGTAACAAGCGCAGGCATGCGGATACAGCTGAACGGCGAAGAACAGACGTTTGAAGGCGTGGCGACGGTGGCGGCCCTGGTGGCGGCGCTGGAGCTCGATCCGAGGAAGGTTGCGGTTGAGCGCAATCTCGAGATCGTGCCGCGCTCGACCTATGCCGACACGCCGGTGATGGACGGGGACCAGATCGAGATCGTGACGTTTATCGGGGGCGGGTAGGGGGTGACTGTCCTCCGGCGCAGCCGGATGACTGGCACCGTGAGCGGCCACGGTGACAGTCACGCTGCCCGAGACAGTCACCGAAGCTCATAATCCGCCAGCACCGGCTCACGCATCGCCTTGATGTAGGTCGCGGTATCCCCGCTCCAGTTGTTGGTGATCTTGCCCGACGCGGTCTTGTACCAGCTCGAACACGACCCGGCCCACGCCGTGTCCTGCAGGTCGTACTGCAGCTGAGCATTGAACCGCCCTTGCGCATCCGGCTTGAGCTTCAACGCCTTCGCCCCCCGAGCCTTCAGCACCTGCATTGCCTCGACCATGTAGCCGACCTGGGCCTCGATCATCAGGATGATGCTGTTGTGGCCGAGGTTGGTGTTGGGGCCGTAGAGCAGGAAGAGGTTGGGGAAGCCGGCGACGGTGACGCCGTAGTAGGCCTCCGCGCCGTCCTTCCAGGCCTCGTCGAGCGAGCGGCCGTTTTCGCCGTGGATGGCCAGGGGCGCCAGGAAGTCGGTGGTCTCGAAGCCGGTGCCGAAGACCAGCACGTCGCAGGCATGCTCGGCCCCGTCGCCGGTGCGCACGCCTGCTTCGGTGATCGCCTTCACATCCTCGGTGACCAGTTCGACGTTGGGCTGGGCCAGGGCCTGATAATAGTCGTCGGACACCAGGATACGCTTGCAGCCGATGGGGTAATCCGGCGTCAGCTTGGCCTTGAGCACCGGGTCGGTGATGGTGGCGTCGAGGTAGTCCATCGCCACCTTGC
>JANPKF010000425.1:0-3794 GCA_031425895.1 Caulobacteraceae bacterium
GTGCGGGCCATGGAGCACACGCCGCGCACGTGCGGCTCCTTCGAGAACTCCGCCTTCAGGTTCGGCCGGTCCGAGCCGCCCGAGCCGGTGCCGGTCGGGTCGCCGCCCTGGGCCATGAAGCCCGGGATGACGCGGTGGAAGACAACGCCGTCGTAGAAACCTTCGCTGGCCAGTTCCTTGATCCGTTCGACGTGGCCGGGGGCCAGGTCAGGGCGCAGGCGGATGGTCACCTTGCCGGTGTCGAGGGTCAGGACCAGGGTGTTTTCGGCGTCATCGGCCATGGGGGGGCTCCTTCGAATGTTTGGGGCCTTCTAGAGGGTCAGGGGCGGCCCGGCTAGCCGTGACGGGAACGGCTGTCGATCGGAGCCAGTTCCCGGTCGTGCAGGCCGTAGTCGCGAATGACTCCAGCGATGCGCAGGCGGTAGTCGACGAACAGGCCGCCGCGACCAACGTCTTGCGCGGCGCGATGGGCTTCAAGGTTGCGCCAGGCGGCGGTGGCGGCCTCGTCGCGCCAGAAGGACAGGGACAGGACCTTGCCGGGATGGGTGAGGCTCTCGAACCGCTCGATCGAGAGGAAGCCGTCGATGCCGGCCAACATCTGGGCCAGCGCCGCGGCGCGGTCCAGATAGGCCTGGCGACCGTCCGGCGCCGGCTCGACCTCGAAAATGACAGCGATCATGCCTCGACCTGACGCAGGAAGGTGCGCTCCTCCGAGAGGATGAAGCGCTGGTCCATGGCCATCTTGAAGTTGGCCGCTCCGGCCGGATCGGCCTTGAGCCGGGCGCGGTAGGCTTCGTAGGCGGCCAGGCTTTCGAAGCGGATCATGGCGTGCGCGACAGTGTTGGTCCCCTCGTGCGGCATGAAATAGCCGATCAGGTCGCCGCCGCAGGCCGGGATGATGCTCAGCCAGTTTCTCGAATAGGCCTCGAAGGCGGTGATCTGGAAAGGGTCGATGACGTAGCGGATGTGACAGACGATAGACATGGGGCGGCTCCTTTGCGCTGGTGATAGCCGGTTGATCCGCCAAAACGTTACGACTACGGTCGAACTATGAAAGTCGGCCCAGACATCGCCCGCA
Source organism: Caulobacteraceae bacterium (assembly GCA_031425895.1). Taxonomy (GTDB): domain Bacteria; phylum Pseudomonadota; class Alphaproteobacteria; order Caulobacterales; family Caulobacteraceae; genus Caulobacter. Next base: position 1,079 of record JANPKF010000425.1, read on the forward strand.
TCGCCGCCCTGCTGGGCGATCCGGCCCGGGCAAACATGCTGACCGCCCTGCTGGCGGGCCCGGCGCTGACGGCTGGCGAGTTGGCGCGGCATGCCGGCGTCAGTCCGCAGACGGCCAGTTCGCACCTGGCCAAACTGCAGGAAGGCGGGCTGACCAAGACCCACAGGCAGGGTCGCCACAGTTACCATGCCCTGTCCGGCCCGGACGTAGCGCAGGTGCTGGAGGGGCTGATGGGCCTGGCCGACCGGGCCGGCCACCAGCGGATCCGCACCGGACCTCGTGAGCCGGCCTTGCGCGAAGCCCGGGTCTGCTACGACCACCTGGCCGGCGACCTGGGCGTCGCCATGCTGGAGGCCATGATCGCCGATGGCCGCATCGCTGAGGACGGTGATGCGTTGGCGTTGACCCCGGCCGGCGCGGCGTTCGCCGAGGACTTCGGCGTCGAGGCGGCGGCGCTGAAGCCCGGGCGGCGGCCGGTCTGCAAGGCCTGTCTCGACTGGAGCGTCCGACGGCGGCACCTGGCCGGCGGGCTGGGCGCCGGGTTGCTGGAGCGGTTCTACAAACTGGGATGGGCGCGACGGGAGGAAGGCAGCCGGGTGGTGACGTTTACGGCCATGGGCCGGGCGGGGTTCGGGGAAGCGTTCGGGTTGACGGCTTAGCGCCTCAGGCCCCCTCCTCCATGGTCGTCATCCCAGGCCTTGTGCCCAGGACCCACGGGTCCGCTTGCACGCACCGAAGGGGTGGAGGCGCGGCCGCGCCTCCAAGGCATGAGTTCGCGGATCGCCCTACCGTGGGTCCTAGGGACAAGCCCCAGGATGATGATGGGGGGGTGGGGGGTTCAGTTGACCTCGACCGCCAGCTCGACGTCACAGACCGAGAAGTCCGCGCCCTTCAGCGTCCGCACCCGCTTCACCTCGGCGGCGAACCAGGGGCTCTTGGGGTCGATGATTTTCACCTTCGGGCGTTCGGCTTACGGGATGTCGGCCAGGACGCTGACGGTCTGCATGACGTCCTGCGGGGCCTCGACCGGTTCGCCTGTCTTGATGGCGCGGATGACGTCGAGGCCGCTGATGACCCGGCCGAAGGCGGTGTAGCGCTTGTCGAGCGAGGGATAGGCGTAGCGCATCATGAAGAACTGGCTTGTGGCGCTGTCGGGATTTTCGTCGCGGGCCATGCCGACGACGCCCGGGCAGTAGGTGCCCCAGGCGGAGACCTTCTTGTCGGCGGTCATGGCCGTGTAGCTGATGTCCTGGCTGACCACTGGAAGAGACAGCAGGAAGCCGACCTGCGTGCCCTGAGGGGCGGCGACCGGAACGAAGGCCCCGGTGGCGTCGCGGCGGTAGGTGAATTCGGCCTTCAGGGTGGGGACGGCGTCCTTGCCGTCGCCGGGCCCGGGCACATCTCCGGTCTGGGCCATGAAGCGGTCGATGACGCGGAAGAAGCTGCGGCCGTCGTAAGCCTTGTCGTGCGCCAGCTTCAGCATCTGCTTGACGTGTTCGGGCGCGACCTCCGGGACCAGCTCGACGACAACACGGCCCTTGTTGGTCTCGATGACCAGGACGTTGGCCGGATCGGGCGTCCGCCAGTCGGCAGCGGCCGGCGCCTTGGGCGCTACAGGCCTGGAGGCGGCGTTGGCGGAGGTCGCCGCGAGCGCGGCGACGGCGGTCAGAACGATCAGGCGGCGCATGGCCCCTCCCCCAAAGGTGGTGTCAGCCGACCTTAGCCGGAATCTCGACGTCGCATATGGTCAGCGGCGAGTTGGAGGCCGCCTTCTGGGCTTCGACCAGGACCTTGAAGCCGGGCGAGCGAGTGTCGACGATCTGGATCTTCGGCCGATCCTTCTCGGGCATGTCGGACAGCAGGCGGACGGTCTTCATCACATCGCGCGGCGGGACGACCGGGTCGTCCTCCGTACCGGCCTTGATCTTTTCGACCGCGGCCTGACCGCTGATCACCCGGCCCCAGGCGGTGTACTGGCTGTTGAGGCTGGGATAGGTGGCGCGCATCAGGAAGAACTGGCTGTTGGAGCTGTCCGGATCGCCGCCACGCGCCGCGCCGACGCCGCCTTTGCAGAACAGGCCCCAGCCGCCGACCTTGCCGTCCCTGGAGGCGATGGCCTGCATGCCGGGGGCGGTGCGCACCGGCATGGCGCCCCAGAAGCCGACCTCGGTGACGCCGGTGTCACCGCCGGCCGGCAGGCGCTCGTACAGCACGAAGGGGTCTTTCAGCCCGCGACGGAACTCGAACTCGGCCTTGAGGTCAGGCAGCTCCGAGCTGCCTGTGCCGTTGTTCAGGGGATCGCCGGTCTGGGCCATGAAGCCGTTGATGACGCGGAAGAATTCCAACCCGTCGTAGAAGCGCCGCTTGGCCAGTTCGCGCACGCGCTCGACGTGGGCCGGGGCCAGAGCAGGCGCCATCTCGACGATGACGCGGCCCTGGCTGGTGTCGATGACCAGGATGTCGTCGGGATTGGGCGTGCGCCAGTCGGTCGGCGCGAGCGCGGGCGTCGCGGCCAGGGCGGCGGGAACGGCGGTGAGGGCCAGAACGGCGGCGATCAGGGCGGATTTCATGGAACCGGCGGTAGCGGGGGGTTGAGGCAATCGCAAGGCGGAAATTGAGCGCCTTATCGAAGCGGCGGACCATTGTACCCCGGGCGGCGACCTACGGAAAAAGGCGACGATCAGCTTGGGGACGCCTTCCCCCTCGAAAAGGCCCG
>JANPKF010000426.1:0-2316 GCA_031425895.1 Caulobacteraceae bacterium
CGCCTCCAAAAAGCAGCTTTGAATCAGAATCCGGAATCCATGGGAATCCTAAATCGTCCCTACGCCCTAGACATATTCACGTCACTATTGAAATTGCTGCGCTTTTTAGCGCCCTCGGCCGAAATCAGCCGCTGAAGGCAACCCCCAGCCGGCGGATGGCGTGGACGAAGTTGTTGGGGGCGATGTCGATGCCGCCGGTCCAGCGGATGTCCGGGTAGCGGGCCAGGAGCTGGCGCCAGGTCTCCTCCAGCTGCAGCTGGGCGACCCGCTTGCCGATGCAGACGTGCGGGCCGTAGCCGAAGGCGATGTGCTTGTCGGCGTTGGCGCGGGTGACGTCGAGGCGGTCCGGATCGGCGAAGACCGTCTCATCCCGGTTGCCGGCCCCGTAGTACATGATCACCTTCTGGCCCTCGAGGATGCGCTGGCCGGCGACCTCGGCGTCCTTCGTGGCGGTGCGGCGCATGTAGATGACCGGGCTGACCATGCGGATGAACTCGTTGACCGCGCCCGGCAGCAGGCTTTCGTCGGCCAGAAGTTTGGCGCGCTCGGCCGGGTGTTCGGTGACCAGCTTCACGGAACCCGACAGGGTGTTGCGGGTGGTGTCGTTGCCCGCGAAGACGATCAGCAGCCAGCTGCCGTCGAGATATTCGTCGGACAGGAAGTCACCCTCCAGCTGGGCCCGGGCGATGGCGCTCATCAGGTCGGGCTGGGGATCGAGGCGGCGCTTGTGCAGCATGTGCCGGCCGTAGTCGAACATCTCTTCGACGTTGGTGTTGAAGTCCTGGATGAACTGCATCAGCTCGAGCGTCGGGCCGGCGGCCAGGTTGGCCTGCTCGGTGGCCATGTTCTGGGCCAGCTCGAGGTAGTGCATCCATTTCAGGAACTTCGGCCGGTCCTCCGGCGGCACGCCGAGGATCTCGCAGAGGGTGAACAGCGGCAGTTGCGAGGAATAGGCCTCGACGAAGTCGAGCTCGCCGCGGCCCGCCATCTCGTCCAGCAGCCGGGTGATCTCGGCCTTCACCTTGACCTGCAGCTCGCGCAGGTAGCCCGGGGTAAAGTAGGGCATGTGCTCGCGGCGCAGCTGCAGGTGCCAGGGCTGGTCCATGTTGATCATGGCGTCCATCGAGGCGCGGAACAGCAGGGCGTGGCGCTGTTCGGGCTTGCCGACCGCCATCAGGATGCCGCCGCGTTGCGAGGAGAAGGTCTCCGGATCGCCATTGACGGTCATGATGTCGGCGTGACGGGTCACGGCCCAGAAGCCGGGGCCATCGCGCGGCTCGGTGTGCCACATCACCGGCGCCTGGCTGCGCATGCGGGCGAAGTCGGCCCAGGGCTGGCCATGGGCGAAGTTCATCGGGTTGGTCAGATCGACTCCCTCGACCACCGGGTAGGCGAGCGGCGTATCGGGACCTGGACGGGCCTCTTGAACACTCTGGCTGAGCAGTTCCATCGGTCTCTTCCCTGGTAAGTTATCAGTGTTAACCCGGGACATTAGAGCAGCCAGCCCCGGCGCCAAGGCCTGACGTGGCGTCAGGCGCCAAGCTTGTGGGTCGCCAGTCGCTCATAGAAGGGCCGGGCCTGGTCGGCGATGCGGGCGAGATCGTCCGGCAGATCCGGCGCTGTCTCGCCGGCAGGTGGTCCGAACCCGGTCGAGCGCTCGACAGCGTCGTACCAGGCCGGCGCCCAGACCCCATCACTGTCCCGTGGGCCGGGCGGCCAGGACAGCATGCGCTCGCTGAAGGGAATGCCGAGCGCCGCGCAGAGGGCCGTCAGCGTGCCTTCGGGATCGGCCAGCACATCGGCGCCCTCGACCACCGGGGGGCTGCGTCCGAGACGATCGCACTCCCGGTCGAACAGCTCGCCCTGCCGCTCGACCCCGATATCGGCGAGGCTGACCTCACCCCGCTTGCGCACGTAGGAAGCCAGGACGGCGGCCGGGTCGCGGATCAGAAAGGCATTGGTGCAGGCGGCGGTCCAGCCCAGGTCGACGCCGGGCAGCATGTGGTGGGTCATGTGCTTCTGGTAGACAACCGGCGCGCCGGGTCCCTCCCCCGCCATCGCGGCCGCGACCGCCGTCCAGTCGGTGGACTGGGACGCCAGCACCTCATCCCGCATCGGATGGTCGAGGCCCGTGGCGGCCAGGTAGGCGGCGTAGAAGGGCTCGTCGACAACGGCGGTGTCGGACCGGTTCTCGAAGGACCGCATCATGGCGGTGGAGATGTTGCGTGGGCCGGACCACATGGCGATGCGTATGGTCATGACAACACTCCCTCCCCATAAAGGCTACGGGATTCACACATCGACTGAGGCCATGGC
>JANPKF010000427.1:0-2305 GCA_031425895.1 Caulobacteraceae bacterium
CCCCTCGACGCCATGGTCTGGGCCCTGCAGCAGTTCTCGGGTCTGCCGACCAACAAGATCATCGGCATGGCCGGCGTGCTCGACTCCTCGCGGTTCGCGTATTTCCTGGCCGAGAAGACCGGCGTCTCGGTCGAGGACATCCACGCCTGGACGCTTGGCGGCCACGGCGACGACATGGTGCCGATGGTCCGTCACTCGACGGTGGCCGGCCTGCCGCTGCCCGAACTGGTGTCGCAAGGCTGGATGACCCAGGAAGAGCTCGACGGCATCGTCAAGCGCACCCGCGGCGGCGGCGGCGAGATCGTCAAGCTTCTGAAGACCGGCAGCGCCTTCTACGCCCCGGCCGAAAGCGCCATCGCCATGGCCACCAGCTACCTGAAGGACAAGAAGCGCTGCCTGCCCTGCGCCGCTTATCTCTCGGGCCAGTACGGCCTGAAGGACCTCTACGTCGGCGTGCCGGTGATCATCGGGGCCGGCGGTGTCGAGCGGATCATCGAGTTCTCGACCAACGACGAGGAGAAGGCGATGTTCGAGAAGTCGGTCGCGTCCGTGCAGGGCCTGATCGAGGCCTGCAAGACCATCGAGCCTTCGCTGGCTTAAGGCTGGATTGACAGCTAGACCTTTTGACGGCCCTCCTTCCGGACACGGGAGGAGGGCCGTCTTGCGTCTGGGTTTTGTCATTGTCGTGCTCGCTATCGGTGCCGGCCCCGTCGGGGCTCGGGCCGCGGCCTCGCCCGATCCCTTCTGCAATGACCTGATGGCCCTGGCGGAAAGGGCCCGTCCGGGCGGCAAGCCCAACCCCTTCAGCCTCAGACAACTGGGGCCCCACCAGGGCGTCGCCTGCGGTTACGAAAAGATGCCCGAAGCCCGCCAGCTCTGCAGGCGCTACCAGGAGCATCCGCACTTCGAGTTTGCCGACGGCTATCCGCGCGATATCGAGGCTTGCCTTAAGGAACAGGGGGCGAAACTCCTGGTCACCGCCGACGGGCCCGATAGCGGCTTCGTGGATGACCGGCCGATGGTCACCGGTCTCCTCGGCGAGTTGCCGGGCGGCTTGCGCTTCAGCCTCAAGCGCACATCCCGCGAAGATATTCTTCCCGACGCGGCGGACTATGACCTGGAGATCACGCGGTCGCCCCGGCCTTAAGGCTGGCGCGTCCCGACGCACGGCGCTAACTCAAGCGTCATGCCCGAGCACGCCTTCACCCTCCGCCCCCGCCCCACCGTTCCGGTCGAGGGCGATGCGCCGTTTCCGGTGCGGCGCATCCTCTGCGTCGGCCGCAACTATGCCGCCCACCGGGCCGAGATGGGCGGCGACGACCGTGATCCGCCCTTCTTCTTCGCCAAGCCGGCCGACGCCATCGTGCCGCCCGGCCAGGACGTGCCCTATCCCTCGGCGACCAGCGACCTGCATCACGAGATCGAGCTGGTCGTCGCCATGGGGCCGGACGGCATCTTCGGCTATGCGGTCGGCGTCGACCTGACCCGCCGCGACCTGCAGGCCGCCGCCAAGGCCAAGGGCCAGCCCTGGGACGCCGCCAAGGGCTTCGACCATTCCGCCCCGATCAGCGCCATCCGCAAGCTGGCGACCCTCGGAGACGCCGCCATCAGCCTGTCGGTCAACGGCGAGGTCCGCCAGAAGGCGCAGGTCGGCGACATGATCTGGTCGGTGCCGGAGATCGTCGAGGAAGCCGGCAAACTCTGGGACCTGCAGGCCGGCGACCTGATCTTCACCGGCACGCCGGAAGGGGTCGCGGCCGTGCAGAAGGGCGACCTGGTCGAGGGCTCCGTCGAAGGGGTCGGTTCGCTCAGCTTCGAGATCGTCTGATGAAGCTCTACAGCGCCTGGCGCGCGTCGGGTCCCTATCGGTTGCGCATCGCCCTGGCCCTCAAGGGCCTGGCCTACGACTACATCCCCGTCGACCTGGTGGCCGGCGAACAGCGTGGCGAGGCCTACGGCGCCATCAACGCCCAGCACCTGGTCCCGACCCTGGACGTGGATGGGGAACTGATGACCCAGAGCCTCTCCATCCTCGAATGGCTGGAAGAGACCCATCCCGAACCGGCGCTGCTCCCGAACACCCCCCTGGATCGGCAACGGGTGCGGGCCATGTGTGGCGTCGTCGCTTGCGACATCCACCCGGTCAACAACCTGCGTATCCTCAAACAGCTGAGCGCGATGGGGATCGACGAGGATGGCCGCAATACCTGGGTCGCGCGCTGGATCGACGAGGGGTTTGCGGCGTTGGAGCCGATGATCGGCCGGCACGGCGCGGGCTACGCGTTCGGTGAGACGCCGACCATGG
>JANPKF010000428.1:0-1637 GCA_031425895.1 Caulobacteraceae bacterium
CGCCCGGATGCCGGCCCCGCGCTTCGAGGACCAGGACGTCGGCGAGATGCTCCGCGCCGCGGTCTTTGCCCAAAGGGTGGCCAGCCCCGAGATCGCCGTGGAGCTGGACGCTGGGGAAAGCGCCCAGGTCCGCGCCGACGGACGTATGCTGGCCCAGGCCATGACCAACATTCTGAAAAACGCCGCCGAGGCAGTGGACGCCCGCCGCGAGAAGGCCCCGCGCCTCAAGGGCAAGATCACCGTGCGGCTGCTCGCCGAGGGCCAGTCCCTGGCCATCGAAGTTGAAGACAACGGCGTCGGCCTGCCATCCAAGGACCGCGCCCGCCTGACCGAGCCCTATGTGACCACCCGCGAGAAGGGCACCGGCCTGGGCCTGGCCATCGTGAAGCGCATAGCCGAGGACCATGGGGGCGAACTGACCCTGGGTGACGCTCGCACCGGTCCAGGCGCCCTCGTCACCCTGAAACTGCCGGCGCCTCCGCCGGCCGCGACTCTCGTCAAGGTCGCAGCGAAAGGCAGGTCCTGATGGCCTCGGACATCCTGGTGGTCGACGACGAAGCGGATATCCGCGAACTGGTGGCGGGCATCCTCACCGACGAAGGCTATTCGGTCCGCACGGCCAACGATTCCGAAAGCGCCCTGGCGGCGGTGCGGGCGCGCAAGCCCGCGCTGATCCTGCTGGATATCTGGATGGCCGGCGGCGGGATGGACGGTCTAGAGCTGCTGGACGTGGTCAAGGCGCTGGATCCGGACCTGCCGGTGATCATGATCTCGGGCCACGGGAACATCGAGACGGCGGTCAGCGCCATCAAACGCGGCGCCTATGAGTTCCTGGAAAAGCCCTTCAAATCCGACCGGCTTCTGCTGGTGGTGGAGCGGGCCCTGGAGACTACCAACCTTCGCCGCGAAAACCGCCGGCTGCGGGCCCAGGCCATCACTCCCGAGGGCCTGATGGGCCGATCGGTGGCCGCTCAGCAGCTGCGCCAGCTGATCGCCAAGCTCGCCGGAGCCAACAGCCGCGTCCTGATCTCCGGCCCACCGGGCTCTGGAAAGGAAACGGTGGCGCGGCTGATCCACGGCGCCAGCCATCGGGCCCGGGCCGAATTCGTGGCGATCAGCGCAGCCGGGATGACGCCCGAGCGGATGGATATGGAGCTGTTCGGTCACGAGGGCGCACCGGGGCGTCCGGCCAAGATCGGGGTCTTCGAGCGGGCCCACGCCGGCACCCTTTACCTCGATGAGGTGGCGGACATGCCCAGGGAAACCCAGAGCCGCATCCTGCGGGTCCTGGTGGAACAGCGGTTCCGCCGGGTGGAGGGCGACGCCGACGTCCAGGTAGACGTGCGGGTGATCTCATCCACCTCAAAGGACCTTCGCGAGGAGATCGACGCCGGCCGGTTCCGCGAGGACCTGTTCCATCGCCTGAACGTCGTGCCGGTGAATGTGCCGGGCCTGTCCGAGCGGCGGGAGGACATCCCCGAGCTGATCGAGGACTTCATCCAGCGGATCGCCGAGGCCTCTGGCATGCCCCGGCGTACCCTGGCGGACGACGCCCTGGCGACGCTCCAGGTGCGGGCCTGGCCTGGCAATCTTCGCCAGCTGCGCAACAATATCGAACGCATGCTGATCCTGGCGTC
>JANPKF010000429.1:0-8770 GCA_031425895.1 Caulobacteraceae bacterium
GCGGCCGCCACGGCGGCGGCGGTCTGTCTCTGCTTGGCCTGGGGCTCAATGACAAAGAACTGATAGACCATCAGCAGCAGGGCCGCGCTCACGAAGAAGATGATCGTGTTGCGAGTGTTATCGTCTCTCATGAGCGGGGACGCGGGTTTCCAGCGAGGGAAGGGGCAGGCCCATTCACATGGGGGGCGCTACGTTCGGCGGCGAGCCTTATCAGCGCGCTTTTCACATCGTCAAGCAAACGCCCCCAATCGCGCACGGGCGTTCCGTCGCGGGCGACAAAGACATAGTCACATCCGGGCCGTCCGAAAGAGGGCAGCAGTTCGCGCGCCGCTTCCCGCAGCCGCCGCTTGGCGCGATTGCGCACCACGGCCCCGCCGATCTTCTTGGTTGCCGTAAAGCCGATATGGACGACCGGGTCGCCGTCCGCGCGGTGGCGCACCTGCACCACAACCGCGCCATGGGCGCGATAAGCGCCTTTGGCGGCCGCCAGGAACTGGGGCCGCCGCGTCATGCGTTCGATGTTCAAAAGCTCGGGCAGGGGTTGGCCCCCCGATGCAAGGGAAGGATGACGGCGATTAAGCCGTCAGCTTCTTGCGGCCCTTGGCGCGGCGACGCGCAACGATCTTCTGACCGTTCTTGGTGGCCATGCGGGCGCGGTAGCCGTGACGGCGAGCGCGCACAAGACGCGAAGGCTGAAAGGTGCGCTTCACAGGTCTGCTCCGAGAAAATAACAAGCTATGCGCGGCGGGAAGGCCCCGTCGCGATTGAGCCGGGGTGGATACGGGATGAGGTGGGTGGAGTCAACCGCCGAACATGCCGGATAGCGGACCTTCGATCCGATCCACGGGCCAATCCCAATACCACAGGCTGTAGTCGATGACCTCAGGCGCCAGGATGGCAGAGAACCCTGCCAAGAAGCCCGCCCACAGCAGGAGCGGCAGGGCAAACAGCCACGTCGCGATCAACAGCGTGTTCCGCGCCACCCTGGGGACCCGGCCCAGGACGCGCACAATCAGCCAGGCGATGACCGCCAGAACGGCAAGGTTGATCACCAGCGGACCCAGATAGATGTCGTTGGCGCCGGATTCGATGTAGCTGTTTGCCATCCATGGCAGGGGCCATCCCCACATCGCCTGGGGTGGCCCATCGACCCAATAGACTTGGTAACGTCCCGTCGGCAGGTTCAGCAACAGGATGGTCACGGCGGCAGGCGCCCAGGTCTCGATCAGACGCATCAGCTTCATGCGTTCATTGAGCCTGACGGTCGTGCAGCGCTGATGCAGACTTTGGTTGGATACGACTGGCAGATCAGAGGTCCGGCCTGATAACCGCCTTACCGATCACCTTTCGCCCGGCCAGCAGCTCGAACGCCTCGCGCCAGTCGGCCAGCGGCACCTCGGCATGGACCCGGGGCTTCACCCTGCCCTCCTCCGCCATCTTCCAGATCGCCGCCTGATTCTCCCGGCCACGCTCGGGGAACCGGCGGCCGTATTCGCCGGCCCGGACACCGACCACCGAGAAGCCCTTGATCAGCGGCATGTTGACCGAAATCTCCGGGATCCGCCCCGAGGTGAAGCCGATGACCAGCAGCCGCCCGTCGAAGCCGATGCAGCGCACACTCTCGTCGAACACATCGCCGCCGACCGGGTCATAGATAACGTCGGCCCCGCCGCCGGTGATCTCCTTCACCCGCTCGCGGAAGCCCTTGGTGACATTGAGCACCGCGTCCGGTGCGTATTCCCGCTCCAGCACTGCCAGCTTCTCGTCCGACGCCGAGGTGGCGATCACTCTGGCCCCCATCGCCTTGGCCAGATCCACCGCCGCCAGACCGACCCCGCCGGCCGCGCCGTGGATCAGCACCCACTCGCCAGGCTGCAGGTTGGCCCGTCGCACGAAGGCGACATAGGCGGTCAGATAGGCCGCGCCATATCCGGCCGCCTGGGCAAACGACAGCGCCACCGGCTTCGCCCGCACCGCCGCCGCCGGCAGCAGGGCGTACTCGGCGAACCCGCCCAGCTTGGCGCCGCCGACCACGGCCTCGCCGACGCTCAGATGCTCAACGCCGGGTCCCAGCGCCTCGACCTCGCCGCTCAGCTCCATGCCGAGCCCGAACGGCAGGGCCGGTTTCAGCTGATATTCGCCGCGGGTCATCAGCAGGTCCGGAAAGTTCACCCCCGCCGCCCGCACCTTGACCAGCACCTCGCCGGGGCCCGGCGTCGGCACGGGAACATCCTGCAGGGAAACACCGGCATAGTCGGGGGCGAGATGGTCGACGATCAGGGCGCGCATGACTGAAGGATCGGACGGCGACGCGGGGGAAGTCTACTCCGTTCAGCCGATCCGCCCCTCGATCCCCTGCCGCACCAGCCCCGCGATCTCGCGGCAGGCCACATCCGCCGCCGGGATGGCCCCGGTGAAGGCGGTAAAGCCATGGGCCAGGGCGTCGTAGCAGCGGTAGATGACCGGCACGCCCGCGGCCTTCAGCAACCGCGCATAGGCCTCGCCCTGATCGACCAGCGGATCAAAGCCCGCCGTCACCAGGATGGCCGGCGCCAGGCCGCTGAGGTCGGCGCTGCGGATCGGCGACAGGCGCGGGTCGGCCGGATCATCGTCCGGTCCGAGGTAGTGGCCCATGAACCAGGTCATGATGTCACGCGACAGCGGATAGGCGTCGGCATAGGTGGTCATCGACTGCGTCTCGGAGGCCACGTCGACCGCCGGATAGATGAGCAGCTGCAGCACCGGCTGCGGCTCGCCGCTCTTCTTCATTTCCTGGGCCAGGATAGCGGCGAAGTTGCCGCCCATGGAATCGCCGCCGATGGCCAGGCGCCCCTCCGGCGCCCCGAAGCGCGCCGTGTTGTCCCGCGCCCAGCGCCAGGCGGCCAGCATGTCCTCCAGGCCGGCAGGGAACCGGTGCTCGGGCGCCAGCCGGTACTCCACCGACAGCACGGCGCACCGCGCGTGCTTGGCCAGGATGCTGCAGAAGGCATGGCAGGTGTCGAGATCGCCGATCACCCCGCCGCCGAAATGGGCGAAGACCAGCAGCGGCGCCTCCGGATCCTGGTCGCCGGGCCGATAGGCGCGGGCCGGGATGTCGCCTTCGGCTCCCGGCACGGTCAGGCTCTCGACCCGAACATCCGGCTCAACCTTGCCGGCCATCATCGACAGCCCCTGGGCGCTGCCCGCCCGGGCCTCGACGGCGCTCAGTGAGGTCATGGCCGGCATGCTGCGGGCGGCAGAAGCGAGAAACTGCAGGCGCGGGTCGAGCGTGCGCCCACCCTGATAGACCGCCGAACCGCCTGACAGCAGGCGCAGGATCGGCGGCGGCAGCGACAGCAGCGCCTTGAGAATGACCTTCTGGACGCCCGGATCGGCCATCTCTTGTCTCTTCTAGCTTTCGCGCAGGCGCGGCAGGGCCGGGACCCCGCCGAGGATCAGCTTCACGGCGAAGTCGCAGGCGGCATGGGTGTCGATCGGCCGGCGGGCCAACATCCGATCGCCGACCTCGCGGGCGATGGCGATGCAGGCGGCGGCCAGGTAGTCGGCGTCGACCGGCGGCGCGCCGCCCTTGTCGATGGCGGCGGCGAAGGTGTCGCGCACCTCCTCGAACACCCGCTCCATCTCCGGGGTCCGCATATTGATGTGGGGATGGCGCTCGCCGACCGGGCGCCGGGCTTCCCAGTCCTCATGCTCGTCGACCACGAAGTCGTAGTAGGCCTGGATGGCGGCGCGCAGATAGCCCTCGAAATCCCGCGCCTCTTCCCAGCAGGCCCGCAGGATCGGCCGAAACCGTCGCGCGCCGTCATCGGCCAGCGCCTCGAACACCTCTTCGCGGGACCGGAAGTAGTTGTAGAAGGCGCCCACCGACAGGTCGGTGCGGCGGATGATGTCACGCACCGTGGCGGTGTCGTAGCCCATCTCCGCGAACACCTCGCGGGCTGCGTCCAGAATGGCCTGGCGGTTGGCCTGCTTGGTCTGTTCGCGCTTGCCGGGGACAAGGACAGTGATCTGACTCATTGCAGCAAAGGCTAGCAGGCCTTGGCCCTTTGGAGAAAAGGTTTCCGACGTCGGATTGTTGACTCCCGCTTGGCGCGAAGCGGCGCTAGTCTGTCGCCGGTATCACCGGCGCGTACAGCCGGGCAGGGACATTGGAATCATGTCGATCGCCACCGACGGCAGCGCGGTCCGGGAACATCGCAGCGCGCGGGCAGACCAGCGCCGCCGCCAGATTCTCGACGCCGCGCGCAAGCTGGTTTCGGAAAAAGGCTTCGGCTGTCGGATGGACGAGGTGGCCGCAGCGGTCGGCGTCACCAAGCCAGCGGTCTATCGCTACTTCCCGGGCAAGGACACCCTGATCCGGGCCATGCTGGAAGAGGACCTCGTGGTTCCGACCCAGGCCCTGGTCGCGCGAATCGATGCCTATCAGGGACCGATCCGGGGCCTTCTGGATATCTTCGCGGAGGGCACGCTCGGCATCCAGGAGACCGGCCTGTCGCGCGGCTACATGGCGCTGGCCATGGACGAGGCGCAGAGCCGGCCCGATGTCGCCGGCCTGATCCGCGATAACGTCCTGGGCGTCAGCATTTCGCGCGTCGCCCAGGCCTTCGCCCGCTCGATGGCGACGGGCGAACTGCGCCCGGTCGAGGACCCCACCATGCTGGTGCGCCTGTTCTTCGCCCCCTTCATGCAGATGGCCCTGGTGCGCGGCGGCTTTGGCGTGCCGATGGACGGCCCCGAGGCCTACCGCGCCTACGTCCGCTTCCACATCGACGCCTTCCTGCGGGCGTTCGGGCCGGAGGCTTAACCCACCGCTTCCCGCGCCCTGGCCGCCACCGGCAGCGCATAGCCGGCCGCCTTCGCCCGGGCCTCGCCGCGCGTGACCTCCTTGGCCAGGTCGACGATGTAGTGGTTGAAGTCGACCTGGATCGTGTGGCGGGCCGCCTTGTAGTAGCCGCCGAGGTAGAATTCCTCGTCCCTGGCCGTCACGCTCTCCATCTCCGCCTTGGCCGGCGGCCGGTAGCGTCCGGTCAGATAGGCCGCCGCCAGCTTGCTCTGCTGTTCGGCGAAGTTGACCAGGGTCGGCAGCGGCTGGGCCAGGCCCATGAAGAACAGGTTGTCGATCCCCGGCTTCATCATCCGCTTGTAGAGCGGGAAGCGGTGCTCGGCGTCGGGCAGCAGGTCCGGATCGTCGAAGAAGGGGAACTTCATGTCGTAGCCGGTGGCGAAGACGATGGCGTCCACCTGCTCGACGCTGTCGTCGGCGAAGCGGACATTCTTCCCCTCCAGCGCCTTGATCGCCGGCTTGAACTTCACATCGCCACAGCCGGCCCGGGTCAGGAACTCGCCGCTGACCGAAGGGTGGGCCTCGAGCGGTTCATGGTCGGGTTTGGGCAGGCCATAGTCTTCCATCCGGCCCAGCGTCTTCTTGATGACATTGCGGGCCATCGCCTGGCCCAGCTTGCGCGGCATCCAGGCCGGCATGGCGCTTTTATCGGCCGGCTTGCCGTTCATATACTTGGGCAGCACCCAGACCCCGCGCCGGGCCGAGACCCACAGGTTCTTGGCGATCGGCCGCTGGCTGAGCTCGCTGGCGACATCCATCGCCGAGTTGCCCATGCCGACGACGACGACGTTCTTGCCCCGCATGTCGACCGGATCGAACGGGTCGCGATAGGCATGGCTGTGGAAGGCCGCGCCGTCGAACTCGCCCGGATAGTCGGGAATGCGCGGGCTCCAGTGGTGGCCGTTGCAGACGAACAGCACGTCATAAAGCCGCGTCTCGCCCGTCGTCAGCGACACTTCCCAGACCCCGTCCGCGCGCCGGCTGGCCTTCGACACGCCGGTGTTGAAGGTGATGGTCTCGCGCAGGCCGAAGTGGTCGACGTAGTCCTTGAAGTACTGGTGCAGCTGGGCGTGATGCGGGAAATCCGGCCAGTCGCCGGGAACCGGATAGTCCTCGAAGGCCAGCCGCCACTTCGAGGTATCGATATGCAGGCTCTCGTAGCAGGCCGACATGCCGTTGGGGTTCTTGTAGTACCAGTTGCCGCCGACCTCGTCGGAGATCTCGAAGCAGTCGTAGGGGACGCCGGCGTCCTTCAGCCGCTTGGCCGTAGTGAACCCCGAGCAGCCCGCGCCGATGATGCAGGCCTTGGGCAATGCCTTGCCCGCGCTTTGGCCGGTCATGCCGATACTCCCTGACTTATCGTTGTTCAGGTGACGCTATAGCGGCTGACGCTTGCGTCAACCATGACGTCGCGTGAAGGCCCTCAACTGCAGCCCGCGGCGCATCGCGCCCACTGCGGACTGCAGACCTCATCGTCGGCCTCGGCCAGGCAGAAATAGCGGCTCTGGGCGCAGCGGCTGCGGCACTGGCCGGCGCCGTTCGATGCGGCCGATCCGGACGCCGTGCTGGCCAGCGGCCGGGTGAAGGCCAGGCCGGCCGGCAGGCTGGTCCCCCGCCCCTGGACCGAGAAGTCCAGCTGCGGTGGCTCGGCTTCCGGCTCCGGCGCCGGCTCGGCCCCCTTGAGTCCCGCCTGGGCGGCGGTCGGCGCCGCCACCTGGCGCAGCTTGCCGCCCTGCGCCCCGGCGGGCGTGGCGAGGAGCAGAACCAGGAAAAGGGCGGCGAGGCGGCGCATGGGCCCATGCTGGGGCCGTCCCGTTAAGACGCGATTAACCATGATCCGCCCCTGCCCACGCCTTTTCATGACGAAAGTTTAAGGGACACGCCTGCCGTGGCGGGAGCATGGTCCGCCACCTTCAAAACACAGGCTATCCCCGTCCCATGAAACGCCATCTGCTCGCGGCCGCCGCTGTTGCGACCCTTTCAATCGCCGGCCTCGGCACAGCCGCCATCGCCGCCGACGCCACCGCCGCCGCCCCGGCCGCGGCCCCCGCCACGACCGAAGACCTCGCCAAGGCCCCGCGCATGGGGACCTGGGGCTTCGATCTGGCCGGCCAGGACAGGTCGGTAAAGCCCGGCGACGACTTCTTCCGCTACGCCAACGGGACCTACTTCGACCAGATGGTCATCCCGGCCGACCGCTCCTCCTGGGGCGCCTCCGGCAAGCTGCGCGAGCTCTCCGACGCCCGCAGCCGCGCCATCATCGAAACCGCCGCCAAAACCCCGAACGCCAAAGGCGAGGCCCAGCAGATCGGCGGCCTCTACAACAGCTTCATGGACGAGGCCCGCCTTGAGGCGCTCGGCGCCAAGCCGCTGGCCAAGGACTTCGCCGCCGTGAAGGCCGCCAGGACCCACGACGCCCTGGCCGTGCTGATGGGTGGCGGCAACGGCAAGTTCGGCAACACCGTCTTCGGTGTCGGCATCGGCCCGGAAGCGGCTGACCCGACCAGGTATGCCGTCTATGTCGGCCAGGCGGGCCTCGGCCTCCCCGACCGCGACTACTATCTGACCGAGCAGTTCGCGGCCAAGAAGACCGCCTACCGCAACTACGTCGCCCAGATCCTGACCCTGGCCGGCTGGGCCAACCCGCAGGCAAACGCCGACGCTATCGTCGCCTTCGAAACGAAGATCGCCGAGGCCAGCTGGTCCAAGGTCCAGCAGCGCGACCCGGTCGCCTCGGTCAACCCGATGACCGTCGCCGAGCTCAGCAAGCTGGCCCCCGAGTTCAACTGGCGGGGCTATTTCACGGCCGCCGGCCTCGGCGCTGAACAGAACATCATCGTCGGCGAAAAGAGCGCCTTCCCGAAGATCGCCGCCCTCTACAAGGCGACCCCGATCGAGACGCTGCAGGCATGGGAAGCCTTCCACATCGTCGACCAGGCCAGCCCCTATCTGTCGAAGGCCTTCGCCGACGCCAACTTCGAGTTCCGCGCCAGGACCCTGTCGGGCCAGCCCGAGCAGCGCGCCCGCTGGAAGCGCGGCGTCGGCCTGACCGGCGGCACGCTGGGAGAAGCGATCGGCAAGCTCTACGTCGAAGCCTACTTCCCCGCCGAGTCGAAGGCCCAGATGGAAGAGCTGGTCGGCAACCTGCTGGTCGCCATGAAGGCCCGGATCAACAACCTCACCTGGATGAGCGCGGAGACCAAGGCCAAGGCCCTGGCGAAAGCCAACAGCTTCACCGTCAAGGTCGGCTACCCCGACGAATGGCGCGACTACAGCAAGCTGAACATCAAGGCCGACGACCTCTACGGCAACGTCGAGCGGGCCGGCGCCTTCAACTGGGACTATCAGGTCGGCCGCCTGCACAAGCCGGTCGACAAGAAAGAGTGGGGCATGTTCCCCCAGACCGTGAACGCCTACTACAACCCCCAGCTCAACGAGATCGTCTTCCCGGCCGCCATCCTGCAGCCGCCCTTCTTCGATCCCCAGGCTGATCCGGCCGTCAACTACGGCGCCATCGGCGCGGTCATCGGCCACGAGATCAGCCACGGCTTCGACGACCAGGGCAGCCAGTTCGCCGCCGACGGGTCCCTGACCAACTGGTGGCAGCCGGTCGACGCCGAGAAGTTCAAGGCCCAGACCGTCAACCTCGGCGCCCTCTACTCGAGCTTCGAGCCCCTTCCGGGCGCGAAGGTGAACGGCGACCTGACCATGGGCGAAAACATCGGCGACCTCGGCGGCATCCTCATCGCCTACGACGCCTACCACGCCAGCCTCGGCGGCAAGGAGGCCCCGATCATCGACGGCCTGACCGGCGACCAGCGATTCTTCCTCGCCTTCGGCCAGGCCTGGCGTTCGAAGCTGCGCGACGACGCCCTGCGCCAGCAGATCGCCTCCGACCCGCACAGCCCGGCCTACTACCGCGTCGTC
>JANPKF010000430.1:0-7177 GCA_031425895.1 Caulobacteraceae bacterium
GCGCGTCAGCCCAACCGCCGGCGCGACCTCGGTCCAGTTCTGGCCCAGGTAGCCGCCGAAATAGGCCGGGTCGTCGGAGTTGATAGTGGCCTCCAGCCCGAGGTCCAGCATTCGCTTCAGCGGGTGCTGCTTCAGGTCGTCGACCACACAGAGCTTGAGGTTCGAGAGCGGGCACACAGTGAGCGTGATGCCCTCGGCCGCCAGCCGTTTCACCAGCCGGTCGTCCTCCAGGCTGCGGTTGCCGTGGTCGATGCGGTGGACCTTCAACAGGTCCAGCGCTTCCCAGACGTACTCAGGCGGGCCTTCCTCGCCGGCGTGGGCGACCTTCAGCAAGCCCCGCTCGCCGGCCGCCTTGTAGACCTTCGCGAACTTGGACGGCGGATGGCCGACCTCCGAACTGTCCAGGCCGACGCCGGCGATACGGTCCAGATAGGGCTCGGCCGCCCGCAAGGTGTCGAACGCCGCCTCTTCCTCCAGATGGCGCAGGAAGCAGAGGATCAGCTTGGAGGTGATGCCGTGCTTGCTCTCGGCGGTGCGCATGCCGGCCAACAGGCCATCGGCGGCGATGCTGAAGGGCAGGCCACGGTCGGTGTGGGTCTGGGGATCGAAGAAGATCTCGGCGTGAACCCCGCCATCGGCCGCCAGCCGGTCGAAATAGGCCACCGCCAGATCGTGGAAATCCTCCTCGGTCTGAAGAACCCCCGCGCCCTGATAGTAGATGTCCAGGAAGTCCTGCAGGTTGGAGAACTCATAGGCCGCCCGCACGTCCTCGACAGACTTGAACGGCATGTCGACGCGGTTGCGACGGCCGAACTCGAACATCTGCTCGGGCTCCAGGCTGCCTTCGATATGCAGGTGCAGTTCAGCCTTGGGCAGGCCGGCGATGAAGGCGTCGAGGTCGGACATCAGGGGAAACTCCAGTCTGGACAAGGATTTCGCCCGGCAGACCCTTGCGGGTCAAGTCATGCAAACTGTCGGCTATCCGACAGTATAACGCGGGTAGCATAACCGTGAATATTGGCGGTTAGGTAACGGCGACGATCTGCATTAGACTGTCCTTAGCGTCGGCATGATCTGCACCCGTCGCCTGAGAGACTCCCGCGCTCCCGCATTTCCCATATCGGGGAGCTACCGTTGCGTATATTTTCGTTTTACATCCATGATAGCCGATACAGCGTGCCGACTCTTCAACTTGTCGACGCCATCGACGAAAATCGCGCCCGTGAGCTGGCCCAGGTGCGACTGGATGAATCGATGGCGCACATGGCGATCGAGGTGCGCGAAGATGACAACAGGCTGTTCGAACTGACGCGGGGCTGACCGCCGGTATTCGGCGCCTCTTGCCAAGGTTACAGTTCGGGACCACTATCTCCGCTCAAAGGCCCCCTGCCGGCGAAAACCGGCGGGGGCTTTTTCGTTTCTGGAGAGCCCACGGGCCAACTAAGCATGTCCCTTAATCGTCGAGGTCACATTCGTCTGACGTCCCACCCGGGCGTCGGCGGCGCGAGCCGTTTCCCCCTGACCTGGGGGGCCCCCACCGCGCAGGAGCGCGGTCCCGTTGTTGCAACGGTCAATTCCGGCGTCGATCGCAACGCCATCGGCGCCCACGGCGGCGCCTATTCCGTGTACCGGGCGCTGGCCATTTCGTCGGGCGCCATGAACCCGCTGGTCCGCCCCGACCTGACCGACACCTCGCCGGTCGTCGAGATCGGTCCGCACGACCAGTGGCTGAATGCCGGGAAGATCGTCAGCCTCGACCCCTGGGGCCACCGGGTGGCCCAGGACTTCGGCCACCTGATTGCCGAGGGCGTCGATATCCGCCCGACCATCGCCGTCACCAAGGCGCGGCTGAACCTTCCCGAGATCACCGAGGCGATCAATGCCGGCCGGCTGAAGATCGACGGCGACATCGTCCACGAAAGCCACGACGTGGCGGTCACCAAGGCGGCCATCGACCCCGTCTGGTATCTGCCCGGCATCGCCGAGCGTTTCGATGTCGAGGAAACACAGCTGCGCCGCACCCTGTTCGAACAGACCGGCGGCATGTACCCCGAACTGGTCACCCGGCCGGATCTGAAGGTCTTCCTGCCCCCGATCGGCGGCATCACCCTCTACATCTTCGGCGACCCGGCCTATCTCGGCCGCGGCGACAAGCGCCTGACCTGCCGGGTGCACGACGAGTGCAACGGCTCGGACGTCTTCGGCTCCGACATCTGCACCTGCCGTCCCTACCTCACCCACGGGATCGAGGAGTGCGTGCAGGAGGCCCAGAACGGCGGCTCGGGCCTGATCGTCTATAACCGCAAGGAAGGCCGGGCTCTGGGCGAGGTCACCAAGTTCCTCGTCTACAACGCCCGCAAGCGCCAGCCCGGCGGCGACCAGGCGGCCACCTACTTCGAACGCACCGAATGCGTCGCCGGCGTGCAGGACGCCCGCTTCCAGCAGCTGATGCCCGACATCATCCATTGGCTGGGCATCAGCAAGATCGACCGCTTCGTCTCGATGTCGAACATGAAGTACGACGCCCTGGCGCACGGCGGCATCGAGATCGGCGAGCGGGTGCCGATCCCGGACTACCTGGTTCCCGACGACGCCAGCGTCGAGATGGAGGCCAAGAAGGCCGCCGGCTACTACACCCCCGAAGGCGCCCCCTCGGCTGAGGAACTGAGCAAGGTCGTCGGGCGGGGGCTGGACAAGTTCTAGCGCTGAACTTTCAGGTTCCCTCTCCCGCTCGTCGGGAGAGGGTGGCCCCCGTAGGGGGTCGGGTGAGGGCAGCACCGGCTCGTCCGGTTAAGCTCCAGCAGCCCCACTCACCGACCGTCCGCTCTGCCCTCATCCGACCTGAATCGCAGGCCACCTTCTCCCGACAAGCGGGAGAAGGATCACTGAGACTTCAATGACCGAACTCGAAGCCGCCCAGTCGCTCCTCACGCCCGCCGCCGTCCGCGCGCGGGCCCATGAGATGCTGTCCCTCGCCCTCGACGGCGACCTCACCGACTGGCGCGTGGACCTCTCCCGCCTCGACCCTGTCGCCGACCGCGTCGCCGCCGTCATCCGCAGCCAGTACCCCTCGCTGCAGGTCCCCTTCCACGCCCGCTGGCGCCACTTCGTGGTGCAGGGCCGCGACCTCTGGGCCGAGCTCTCGTCCTGTAACGACTGGGTCGACAAGGCCCATCGCGCCCGCGCCGCCTTCGATCTCGCCATCACCAGTGTCCTGCTCGACGCTGGCGCCGGCCCGTCCTGGTCATTCGAGGACCGCGACACCGGCACGATCACCACCCGTTCGGAGGGCCTGGCCGTCGCCAGCCTGCGCCTGTTCGAGTCCGGCGCCTTCTCCACTGGCCCCGACCCCCTGCGCGCCGATCACCTGTCGGCCCTGACCACCAAACAGCTGGCAAAGGGCTTCCAGGTCACCGAGGCCAACCCGCTGCTCGGCCTCGACGGTCGCGCCGACCTGCTGCGCCGCCTCGGCGACCAGGCCGGCGCCCGCCCGGACCTCTTCGGCCTCAAGGACAGCCCCCGCCCGGGCGGCCTGTTCGACGCCATCGCCGCCCGCGCCGCGGACGGCCGCCTCGCCGCGCCCATCATCCTGGAAGTCCTGCTGGAAGCCCTCGGCCCCATCTGGCGCAATCGCCTGACCCTCGGCGGCCTGCCGCTCGGCGACACCTGGCGCCACCCGGCCATCGTCCGCGATGACGCCACCAACAACCTGGTGCCGATCCACAAGCTCAGCCAGTGGCTGGCCTACAGCCTGATCGAGCCGCTGGAGGACGCCGGCATCGTCGTCCACGACATCGACGGGCTTACGGGCCTGGCGGAATACCGCAACGGCGGCCTGTTCATGGACGGCGGCGTGCTGCTGCTGAAAGACCCGGCCCAGCAGCACCTCAGCCAGGACGTCTCCCGTCCACTGATCATCGGCTGGCGCAGTCTGACGGTCGCCCTGCTCGACCGCATCGCCCCCATGGTGCGCGAGCGCCTGGGGGTGGCCGAAGCCGACTTCCCCCTGGCCCGCGTGCTGGAGGGCGGCACCTGGGCCACCGGCCGTATCCTCGCGAAGGAGCGCCGCGATGACGGCGGTCCGCCGCTCAACATCGTCAGCGATGGCACCGTCTTTTAGGAGCACCCCATGAAGGGCGTCACCGTCGTCGACCACCCGCTGGTCCAGCACAAGCTGACCCGGCTGCGGGACAAGAGCACCTCGACCAAGACCTTCCGCGAGATCATGCGCGAGATCTCGACCCTGCTCTGCTACGAGGCCACCCGCACCCTGGCCCTGGAAAACAGCCCGGTCGAAACCCCGTTTGAAATCACCAGCGCGCCGCAGATCGCCGGCAAGAAGCTGGTTTTCGCCCCCATCCTGCGAGCCGGGGAGGGGATGCTGGAGGGCATGCTCAGTCTGGTCCCCAGCGCCCGGGTCGCCCACATCGGCCTCTACCGCGACCCGACCACCATGGTCGCGGTCGAGTACTATCTGAAGGTCCCCGAGACGATGTCAGAGCGCCAGGTTATCGTCATCAACCCCCTGCTGGCCACCGGCGGCACGGCGAGCGCGGCGGTCGAACGGCTGAAGGAACAGGGCGCCTCGGACCTCAGCTTCGTCTGCATCCTGGCCTGCCCCGAAGGCATCGCCCGGCTGCAGGGAGACCATCCGGGCGTCCACATCTGGTGCGCCGCCATCGACCGCGAACTGGACCCTCAGGGCTTCATCCGCCCCGGAATCGGCGACGCCGGCGACCGGCTTTACGGGACACGCTAGGTATTCATCCCGGTACGGATGATTGATCGAGGACGAGTCCGGCCACAGACCAAATGTGGCCGCGAATCCGCAATGGTCGCCAGAATTGGCGCAGGCGCCTATTCCTCAGGCTATTGCGGTCGGCGCCCCCGCCGACTCCGCCTATTTCTGGCGTGACAGTCCGGTTTCAGTTTTGTTGCCGACAGAAAACCAAGAGGGGCAGATGACTCGATCCAGCAAACTTACGCGCGCCTTTGGCCGCGCTTCCGCGCTCGCTATGGCGGCCGCCGCGTCCATGACCACCGCCGGCGTCGCCGCCGCCCAGGACACCGACCCCAATCAGGTCGACACCGTCATCATCACCGCCCAGCGCGTCGAACAGAACCTGCAGGACGTGCCCCTGTCGGTCACCGCCGTCAGCGGCGAGAAGCTGGATGTCTTCCGCTCCGGCGGCGGCGACATCCGCATGCTCTCCTCGCGCATCCCGAGCGTGACCCTGGAATCCAGCTTCGGCCGCACCTTCCCGCGTCCCTACATCCGGGGCCTGGGCAACACCGACTTCGACCTCAATGCCTCCCAGCCGGTGTCCTTCGTCTATGACGAGGTCGTCCTCGAAAGCCCGATCCTCAAGGGCTTCCCGCTGTTCGACATCGAGCGGGTCGAGGCCCTGCGCGGGCCGCAGGGCACCCTGTTCGGCCGCAACACCCCGGCCGGCGTCCTGAAGTTCGATTCCGTGAAGCCCAGCGATACGCCCAGCGGCTTCGGCCGTCTGTCCTACGGAACCTACGGCACGGTCAACGCCGAAGCCGCCGTCGGCGGGGCCCTGCTGCCGGGCGTGGTCTCGGGTCGCCTTTCGGCCCTCTACCAGAGCCGCGACAACTGGGTCGACAACACCTTCACCGGCCAGGACGACGCCACCGAGGGTTACGACCAGATCGCGGTCCGCGGCCAGCTGCTGCTGACCGGCGGCGATGACTTCAGCGCCCTGTTCAACCTGCATTACGGCAACCTGGACGGCTCGCCGCGCCTGTTCCGCGCAAATATCATCAAGCCCGGCACCAACGACTTCGTCTCCGGCTTCGACCCTGAGAAGGTCGCCCAGGACGCCCAGCCGCGCGCCAAACAGACCGTCGAGTCCTGGGGGATCAGCGGCCGTCTGAACTGGAGCCTGGGCTTCGGCGAACTGACCTCGATCACCGCCTATGAGACGGTCAACGCCTTCTCGCGCGGCGACATCGATGGCGGCTTCGGCGCCGTCTTCGCCCCGCCCTCGGGCCCGGGCTTCATTCCCTTCCCGGCCGAAAGCGCCGACGGCCTGCCCAGCCACGGCCAGTTCACCCAGGAAATCCGCCTGGCCGGCGAGTCCGGCCCAGTCAGCTACCTGGTCGGCGCCTTCTACTTCAACGAAGACGTCACCATCGAGAGCTTCAACTACAACACCCTGGGCGGCGGGGTCCTCAACGGCTACGCCGTGCAGGAGCAGGAGACCACGGCGACCGCCCTCTTCGGCAACATCGACTGGAAGGTCACCGAGGCCCTGACCCTCAGCGGCGGCCTTCGCTACTCGAAGGACGAGAAGGACTTCGTCGCCGAACAGACCGTCTCGCCCATCGGCGCTCCGCCGACCGGCCCGCTGCGCGCCAATCCGGACTCCGAAAACCTGTCCTGGGCGCTCAGCGCGACCTGGGCGGTCAACGACGACATCAACCTCTACGGCCGCGTCGCCACCGGCTACCGCGCCCCCAGCATCCAGGGCCGTCTGCTGTTCGGCTCCTCCCTGTCGATCGCCGACGAGGAGACCGTGCTGTCATGGGAAGGCGGGGTGAAGGCTGACCTGTTCGACCGTCGCGCCCGGGTCAACTTCGGGGTCTTCACCTACGAGGTCGAGGACATCCAGCTGACCGCCGTTGGCGGCGGCGCCAACTTCAACCGCCTGCTTAACGCCGACAAGGCCAAGGGCTATGGCTTCGAACTCGATATCGAGGCCAAGCCGATCGACAACCTGCTGGTCACCGCCGGCCTCAGCTACAACCACACCGAACTGGACGACTCCGACCTGGCCACTGCCCCCTGCGGCAGCGGCTGCACGGTCAAAGATCCGGCCGGCGCCCTGCCGGGCACCGTCAACATCGACGGCAACATCCTGCCCAACGCCCCGCGCTGGGTCGGCAACGTCACGGCCCGTTACGGCGTGCCGATCGGTGATGGCGAGCTCTACGTCTACACCGACTGGGCCTACCGCTCGAAGATCAACTTCTTCCTCTACGAGTCGGTGGAATACAGCGACGACCGGCTGGTCGAGGGCGGCCTGCGGGTCGGCTACGTCGCGCCCGGCGGGCGTTGGGAAGTGGCCGCCTTCGGCCGCAACATCACCGACGACACCTCGCTGGAAGGCGGCATCGACTTCAACAACCTGACCGGCTTCATCAACGACCCGCG
>JANPKF010000431.1:0-1707 GCA_031425895.1 Caulobacteraceae bacterium
CAGTTGTTCGACTACGACATGAACACGCGGGCCAAGACCCTGCGAATGACCCAGTAAATTCCCTGGGGCCACGTTGCGTCGAAGTATGTCGTCGACCGCTTCTTGGCGAAGGCAAACGACGGGGCCGAGGTGCCGATCACCGTCCTGCGCCGCAAGGACATCCCGCTCGACGGCAAGGCGCCGCTGCTGGTCTACGGCTACGGCTCCTACGGCATCCCGCAGGAGCCGGGCTTCTCGATCCGCAACTTCAGTCTGGTCGACCGCGGCTGGATCTGGGCCACCACCCACATCCGCGGCGGTTCCGACAAGGGCTGGGGCTGGTTCCAGGACGGGCGCAAGTTCAAGAAAAAGAACACCTTCACCGACTTCATCGCCTGCACTGAACACCTGCACAAAAACGGGTACGGCAAGCCGGCCAAGACGGTGGCCTATGGCGGCTCAGCCGGCGGCCTCCTGGTAGGCGCGGTCGCCAACATGCGGCCCGACCTCTATGCCGGCATCATCGCCGCCGTGCCGTTCGTCGACGTCATCAACACCATGAGCGACACCTCCCTGCCGCTGACGCCGCCGGAATGGCCCGAGTGGGGCAATCCGATCGAGGACGCCGCCGCCTACGACTACATGATGAGCTACAGCCCCTACGATAACGTCGGCAAGAAGCCCTATCCCAGCGTCCTGGCGACCGGTGGCCTGTCCGACGGCCGGGTGACCTATTGGGAGCCGGAGAAGTGGGCCGTGAAGCTGCGGGAGAACACCACCAGCGGCAATCCGATCCTGCTGAAGATCAACATGGAGGCCGGCCACGGCGGCGCGTCGGGACGCTTCGATTTCCTCAAGGAGATCGCGCTCGACTACGCCTACGCGGTCTGGGCCGTCGAGAAGGGCTGGACCAAGGTTTGATCGTAAGGGACGCCACCGAGGCCGACGTCCCGGTCCTGGCCGCCATCTATGGCGACGCCTGCCTGCACGGCTTCGGCACCTTCGAGGAGGCGGCGCCCCCGCCTGCCGAGATGGCGCGTCGGTTGGCCGAGGTGAAGAGCCTCGGCCTGCCCTACCTGGTCGCCGAGTCCGGCGGCCTGGTGGTCGGCCTCTGCTACGCCAAGCCGTTCCGGCCCAGGTCGGCCTATCGCTACACGGTCGAGGACAGCGTCTATGTCGCCCCCGGCCAGGCTGGAAAGGGCGTCGGCCGAATGATGCTGGCAGAGCTGATCAGCCGGTGCGAGGCCATGGACCTGCGCCAGATGACGGCGGTGATCGGCGACAGCGAGAACGCCGGCTCGCTGGCCTTGCATGCCGCTCTGGGCTTTGAGCACAGCGGCGTCTTCAAGGCCGTTGGACGCAAGCACGGCCGCTGGGTCGATATCGTCTTCATGCAGCGCGCCCTCAACAGCGGCGACGCCACCCCGCCTGCAAGGTCTTGAGCCTCGGGGCGAGCAGGCCTTTCAGAGCGGCAAGATGGCTCTGCGCGCCCTGCTGCTGGTCCTGACGGCGATGACCTTCGCCTTCGGTGTTCTGACGGCCGGCTACACCAAGGGCCCGTCCGCAAGGCCTCGCTGGGCGTGATTCACGACTGGTGGGTCACTGACGCCGCGCGGGTCGGGGTCGGCGGCCTGGTCAACGCCTACGACATCCCCTCACCGTTCTCGGCCAGCTAAGGCGATCCCGGCGGCGGAATGCTGTTCGTCCGTCTCAAGCTGCAGTGACCCG
>JANPKF010000432.1:0-6098 GCA_031425895.1 Caulobacteraceae bacterium
CGTTGGAGCCCGCCGCGACGCCGGCCTCTGTCGCCGAACCCGCATCATTGACGCCGACCGGCGCATCATTGGCGCCCTGGATGGTGACCGTCAGGGTGCTGGCGCTGGTCGCGCCGGCGTTGTCACGCATGGTGTAGTTGAAGGTCTCGGTCAGGGTCTCGCCGGCCAGGCGCAGGGCCTGGACCGTGGCGTTGCTGTTGTTGACCACATAGGTCCAGGTCCCGTTGGCGTTGACGGTCAAGGTTCCGTAGGCGCCGACCAGCCCTGAGCCGATCGTGCCGTTGCTGGCCCCCAGGCTGAAGGCGGTGACGGCCTTGGTGTCGCTGGTGTCGACGTCGGTGTCGTTGGTCAGCAGGTTGCCGCTGGCGTTGGAGCCAGCCGAGGTCCCCGCCTCGACCGCCGTGCCGGTGTCGGCGACGGCGCTGGGGGCGTCGTTGGTCCCGCGGATGGTGATGGTCAGGGTCGTGCTGCTGGTCGCCCCGGCCGCGTCAATCACCGTGTAGGTGAAGGTGTCGGTCAGGGTGTTGGCGGTGGTGCGCAGGGCGTTGACCGCCGCGTTGGCGTTGTTGACGGCGTAGGCATAGCTGCCGTCCGCATTGAGGGTCAGGGCCCCGTAGGTCCCGTTCAGCGCCAAACCGACCGTGCCGCCGGTGATGGCCGAGACGGTCTTCGAGTCTGCCGCATCCACATCCGTGTCGTTGGTCAGCACATTGCCGGTGGCGTTGCTGCCGGCGGCGACACCCGCCTCACCCGCGATGCCGGTATCGGCCACCGCCACGGGGGCGTCGTTGGCGCCCTGGAGAGTGATGGTCAGGGTCGTGCTGCTGGTCGCGCCGGCCGCGTCCCGCACCGTGTAGGTGAAGGTCTCGGTCAGCGTCTGGGCCGCTGTGCGCAGAGCCTGGACCGTGCTGTTGGCGTTGTTGATGGCGTAGACGTAGGTCCCGTCGGCATTGAGGGTCAGGCTGCCGTAGGCGCCGGCCAGCGCCGAACCGACCGTGCCGCCGCTTATCGCGGAGACGACCTTGCCGTCGCCGGCATCGACGTCGGTGTCGTTGGTCAGGACGTTGCCGGTGGCGTCGGAGCCGGCGGAGGTTCCGGCCTCGACCGCCGTGCCGGTATCGACCACACCGACCGGGGCGTCGTTGCTGCCGCCAATGCTGAAGGTCACACCCCGCGTGGCGGTCAGGCTGCCGTCATCGATGACCGGGACCGTGAAGGTCTCGGTGACGGTCTGACCGGTCTGCAGCGCCTGGGTGGCGGTGCGGGCGTCGTCGAGTGCATAGGCCAGGCTGTTGGAGGCGATAGTCAGGACGGCCTGACCGTAGACGCCATCCTTGGTCCAGACACCGGCCGGGCCCTGGACCCAGCCGTCGGCGGCCAGGGCCACGGTGTCGTAGGAGACGGTGCCGTCAACGTCGGCAGCAGTCAGGGCGACGGTGGAGGCCGCCGTTCCGGCCACGCCTTGGCCGACCTCGCGCAGGGTGGCGCTTGGGGCGCCGGCGCGAAGGGTCGGGGCGTCGTTGCTGCCCAGAATGTCGATGTTCCAGGCGCCCAGCTGGGCCAGACTGACCCCGGTCAGGGTGATGCTGTTGGCGCCGGCGGTGATCACCGTGTCGCCGCCCGAGGCGCTGGCCGCAGCCAGGACGTCGGCGACCGCGGCGAACACCGCCGCGTCGAAGCGCAGGAACTCGGTGGCCGGGGCAAAGTCGCTGATGGTGTCCGTGCCGAAGCCGGCGCGGAACACGAAGCTGTCGACGCCGCCGCCGCCGGCCATGCTGTCATTGCCGGCCCCCGCCTCGATGCGGTTGGCGACGCTGGAGCCGGTGATGCTGTCGGCGCCGGCGCCGGTGATGACGTTCTCGACGCCGCTGAGGGTATCGGTATTACCGTTGGTGTCGGTGGCCGCGCCCGTCGCCAGGTTGACGGTGACGGCGCCGGAGTCGGTCTCGGCCGCGTAGTCGACCGTGTCGTCCAGGCCCGCCGAGCCGGTGAAGCTGTCATTGCCGCGCCCGCCGGTGAAGGTCACCGCCGTGGCGGAGGAAAGACCACTGGCGTCGATGATGTTGGCGCCGGCCCCGCCGCTGATGCGGACGCTGGCGGCGGCCACAGCTCCGGTCAGAGTGACGCCGTCGTTGTTGTCGAGGGTGACCTCGACGCTCTCGATGCCGGTCGCGGTGACGTTGGCGGTCGCGTCGCCGTTGAAGGTCGCTGTCGTCGAGCCCGCAGCGCCGGACAGCACGAGGCCGTCACCGCCGCCGAAGTTGGTCGTATAGAGGGCCAGCACGTCGGCCGCGCCCGAGGCGTCGGTGACGGTGTCATGGCCTTCGCCGATGCTGACGACATAGCGGTCGTTGTCCGCCCCGCCCTGCATCGCGTCGTCGCCGCCACCGCCGGTGAGGACATCTGCTCCCGCGTCGCCGAACAGCTGGTCATTGCCGCCCCGACCATTCAGCTGGTCGTCGCCCGCCGCGCCGTGGACGGAATCCGCCCCTGAACCGCCGTGGACAATGTTGGCGACGCCGTTGCCGGTGACATCGATGGCCGCCGCGTCGTTGAAGGTGACGGTGGTGACGCCGGAGCCGAGGGTCAGGACAATGCCGGTGGCGCCGACCGGGGCGTTGATCTTCAGGTCGTCGTCGGCGACGGTCAGGCCGGTCTCACCGGCGTAGTCGCCGACCGTAGCCTGGATGGTATCGCCGGCCTGGGCCATGGCGAGGGCTTCCTTCAGGGTCGAGAAGACGCCGTTGCGCTGCTGCACCCAGGTCCAGCCGGCCGGGAAGGCGTTCTGACTGATGAAGGTAGATTCCGCGTAGGCATTGGCCAGGTCATAGAACCAGGCGCCCGCCCCGGGGCCGCTGAAGCTGTTGTCCTGGATGTCGCCGCCGGCCGCCCAGGCGACGAGCGCTGCGAAGCCTTCGGCGAAGTCGCCGCTGAAGACGTTTTCGAGGATTTGGCCGCCGGTGGCTTCGGTCACCAGGCCGGAGCCGCCGACGCCGCTGAACAGGTTGTCCAGCAGGTTGACGCCGGTCGAGGCGGCGACGCCGCTGGCCGCGCCACGCACCAGCACCAGGGCCACGTCAGCCGCGCCGCCGAAGACGCTATCGCTGATCGTGACGCCGTTCTGGCCGCCGCCGAAGCGCAGGCCATAGTCGCCGTTGGCGTTGATGGTGACCCGCAGGATTTCGGTCCCGCTGTTGGCCCCCAGCAGATCCACGGCCGCCGGCGCGCCGGCCCCGGCGTTGAAAACCAGCCGCTCGACCGCGTCGGCGCGCAGGGTGATGTTGAGGCCGGCCCCGACCTCCAGCGCGGCGGCGCCGGCCGGACCGTTGATGGTCACCGTCTCGCCGACGGCATTCTTGATCCGCAGGTCGTCGACATCGACCACCGCCGTGGCGGCCAGGTTGTAGGTCCCGCCCTTGAGGATGACGGTATCGCCGTCCTCGGCGGCGTCGAGCGCCTCCTGAAGGGTGGAGAAGATCAGATCATTGGCATTGTCGCCGCCATGGGCCGCATCGACGATCAGGGGCGGCGGCTCGAGGCCCTGGCCCTGGAAGCGCTGCATCTCGATGGCGTAGCCGCTGCCGTCCTGGCCCTGCGAATGCCAGACCGCGACGAAGCCACGATCAAGCATGGCGATGGCAGGACCCGATTGGTCGTTGAGGCTGTAGGTATTGACCAGCACGTCGTCGCCGTAGGGCTCGGTGGCGTTGCCGGCGGCGTCGAAACGCCGGGCGACGACGCCGTTGCTGGAGCCATCGGCCTGGAAACTGGTCCAGGCGACGACGAAGCCGCCGTCGGGCGCCGCCACAAGGGTGACCTGGGACTGATCCTGGTAGCCGATCCCGTTGATCAGGAACTCGCCGCCAACCGGCTGGCCGGCCGCGTTGTAGCGCTGGCCCGCGATGCCGTAGCCCGAGTTGTCACTGTCGGCGCCGGTGTAGGTCTGCCAGGCGATGACGAAGCCGCCATCGCTGAGGCCGGCGAGGCTGGGATAGATCTGGGTGGAGTCGGTCAGGGTGTTGACCAGGAACTCCTGGCCGTCGCGCGTACCGTCAGCGTTGAAGCGCTGGGCATAGACGCCCCAGTCGCTGCCGTCGTGGGTGTAGGAACTCCAGGTGATGACGTAGTCGCCGCCCGCAAGCGCGGCGATGGCCGGGCTGAGCTGCTGGTCGGTGGTGGTGTTGTTGACCACCGTGTCGGAGGCGCCGACCAGCTGGCCGGACGCGTCGATGCGGTGGCTGGCGATGCTCCAGCTGGAGCCGTCGAAACTCTCCGACTGCCAGGTGACGACGACACTGCCGTCGGCCAGCTAGGCGGCCTTGGGCGCGTCCTGCTGCGAGTTGGTGAAGCTGTTGACGCGCAGTTCGGTGACCGGATTGCCGGCCGCGTTGGTGAGCATCTCCAGCTGCATGTCGGCGTCGTACTTGCGGGCGTAGACCCCCCAGTCGCCGTCGCCGGCGGCGGTGTTGCCATAGGACTGGAAGACGACCAGGAAGCCGCCGTCGGCGGTAGCCAAGACGTTGGCGGTGCGCTGCTCGCTGTTTGTGTAGCTGTTGACCCTGAACTCGGTCAGCGGGACCTGGACCTGATTGCCCTGACCATCGGGCACCAGGATCGGGTTGCCGTTGCCGTCCAGCACCCAGAGCGGATTGCCGTTGGTGTCGGTGAGCTGGATAGCGTCGCCGTCACTGTCGAAATGCTTGGCGTACACACCCCAGCTGGAGCCGTCCTGGCCGGCCGACTGCCAGACCACGACGTAGGAGCCGTCATCCAGCTTGGTGACGGAAGGGTATGTCTGATCGGCGCTCGTGTAGGTGTTGACCTGCTGTTCGACGCCGGCAGTGTCGATGGCCAGCTCGGTCGCCGCGTCGGGCAGCGGGATGCGCTTGCCGTCGACGCCGTAGCCGCTACCGTCCTGGGATTCCCAGACGACGATGACGCCGGAGCCATCGGGCTGCACCGCGATGGCCGGGGTGCTCTGGTCGCCGGCGATGGATTCGTTGAGGCGGAACTCGGCGCCAACCGCATCGCCGGTGGCGTCGAAACGTTGGCCGTACACACCCCAGCTGTCGCCGTCCTGGTTCGCGCTGGTCCATACGATCATGAAGCCACCATCGGGCAGACTGGTGACGCGGGGTTCCTGCTGGTTGTCGAAGGCGTAGGAAGAGACGTGGAACTCGCCGCCGCGGGTCGTGCCGTCGGCGTTGAAAACCTGACCGTAGATGCCGTAGCCGGAGCCGTCCTGGTTCTGGCTGTGCCAGGTGACGACCACGCCGCCGTCGGCCAGGGCCGCCATGGCGCCGCCTTCGGCGCCCTGCTCGGCCGCCGTCGTGGTGTTGACCCGCATCTCGCCCTGGAGGCCGAGGCTGGTGACCGGATGGCCGGAGGCGTCGTAGAGGCGCAGGTACTGGCCGCCCGCGCTGGCGTCGGGACCGTACCAGGTAAAGGCGAAGCCGCCGCTGGCCAGCTGGACCACGGCGGCGTGCTGCTGGCTGCCGGCGACGGTGACGTTGATCCGCACTTCGTTCGAGGCGACACCGGCCGCATCGAACATCTGCACGACCGAACCGTCGGCGGCATAGCGTTTCGCGTAGATGCCCCACGTCTCGTCGCCCGGTTGGCCGGGCGCGGCTTCCTGGTCGATGGACTGCCAGGTGACGATCCAGCCGCCATCGGCGAGGGCCGTGACCTCCGGCCAGTACTGATCCCGGGCGGTGGTGTCGTTGATGCGAACGGGCGCGCCACCGGAGGCGCCGGCCAGGGTCAGTCTCGTACCGGAGGCGTCGTAGCGCTGAGCGAAGACACCGTAACCGTTTTCGTCCAGCTGGGACCAGCTGACGATAAAGCCGCCGTCGGCCAGAACCGTGACATCGGCCTTGTTCTCGTAGTAGCCGATGTAGGTGTTGACCATGAATTCGGTGCCGGCCGGCGTGCCGTCGGCGTTGAAGCGGCGGCCGATGATGTCCTCGACGCTGCCGCCGACGTTGCTGTCGCTGGTCCAGATGACGACGAAGCTGCCATCGGCGAAGGCGGCGACCTGCGGATCGTACTGGCTGCCGTTGACGGTGGTCAGATCCACCGCGATGGCGGGTTTTCCC
>JANPKF010000433.1:0-9677 GCA_031425895.1 Caulobacteraceae bacterium
CGCACGCACGGCGGCCGCCAGCTCGCCGACGAAGTCGCGCTGGCTGTTCCAGCCGGGCTTCCAGGGATTGGGGACGTTGGTGGGCCAGAGGCAGTAGCCGTCGTGGTGCTTGGTGACGAAGACGACGTACCTGGCGCCGGCCGCCAAGAAGAGATCGGCCCAGGCGTCGGCGTCGAAGGCCTGGGAGGCCTCGTCGAAGGGGCCCCGGAAAGCGTCGTAGGGCGCGTCGCCGTAGAGCTCGGCGTGGCGTCTGGCGGTCGGGCTGGTGGGGTCGCGCAGGGCGTTGTCGTACCACTCGGCATAGGGGCCGAGCACGAAGGCGTTGTCATAGTCGCTGACGAACAGGTCGCTGATCGACACCCCCGGCGGGGCGAAGGCGGGGATGGCGAACATGCCCCAGTGAATGAAGACGCCGAACTGCGGCTCGGCGTACCAGGCCGGAACCGGCCGATCCTTGAAGGCGCTGAAATCGGCCATGATCCCTCCCCGCCGGGCCTGACGCCCGATCCCGCCTGAGCCTAGCAGCGCGACCGGCGGCGGCAATCGCCTTACCCAGCGTCGCTCGGCGAGAATCTTCCGCTCAGGCGCATTTGGGCCAGCCGCCCATGTCGAGGTGAAAGTGGTTGGCGTGCTCGGCGTTGTAGTCAGGGCTCAGCACGGTGAGGAAAACCTTGCAGGCGCCGTCACGGACCCGGTGCAGGAAGCGGCCCTTTGGACCCGGATCGCTCCAGTCGTTCTGTACACTGATGATCGTGCCGTCGGCGAGGCGAAAGCCGGCGATATCGATGGCGTTGGCCAGGGCGTGTTCGCTGACCGGGCCTTCGGCCTGGCCGTAGATGCGACGACAGCTGTAGCTGCCGTAGTGGTCGATGCCGACCACAGCCTGGTCGAGCTCGGCGAAGGCTGCGGTCTGCACCACCTGGCGTTCCCACAGGGCGACGGCGAGGGCTTCCTTGCAGGTCATGGCGGCGTCGGCGGGCTTCAGCGGGGCCATGCCGGAGGTGATCCTCAGGGCGTCCTTCACCTGACACCAGTTGTTGGTGCTGGCCGGCGCCTCGGCGTAGGCGATGCCGCCGGCGGCCAGCACCGCGCGACATGCGGCCGGATCGGCGCCGGCGCGGGCGGCCTTGACCTTGGTGGCGGCGCCGACCGGGTCGACCAGGGTCAGCTTCTTCCAGGGCAGGTGCTGGCCGGGGATGGCGCGGTCGGCGACCAGGCCCATGACCCCGACCAGCACCCACAGCAATACGAACCCGACGAGCCGCGCCGCCAGGGTCTGGCGACGGGCATGGTGGGCGATATGCGGCTTGTTCGGATGCGGTACGCGGTAGGCGGCCATGAGCTGACAAAGGTTAACGGCGAAGGCGGCCATAGCATGACACGGGCCGTTCCGTCAGGGGCAGGGCCCCGGTCAGCGACAGATATACCAGGCCCCCATATCGAGATGATAGTGGTCGGCGTGGGCGGCGTTGTAGTCGGGGGTCAGGGTCGTGCCGAACAGGCGGCAGGCGCCGGTCTTCACCTCCTGCAGGAACTGCCCCTTCGCGCCGCTGTCACGGTAGTCGCGCAGGACCGAGACCTGGCCGCCGCCCTTCAGCCGGAAGCCGACAACGTCGAGGGCCGAGGCGGTGGCGTGGTTGCTGGGCCGGGCCCCCGCCTGGCTGTAGATGGTGCGGCAGGCGTAGGTCCCGACATGGTCGACGCGGCTCAGCTCGGCGCCCAGCGTGCGGCGGGCCGCGGGCTCGACCACATGACGGCGCCAGACGGCGTAGTTGAGGGCCAGGTCGCAGCGCATGACCGGGCCACGAGGGCTCAGCAGAGGATCGGCCAGTCGCAGGCTGTTGACGGTCGAGCAGAAGCCTTGGGTGCGGTCCGGCGTCTCCGCGAAGGTCAAGGCCGCGTCGTCGAGGGCCTGGCGACAGCGGGCCGGGTCGGCGCCGATGCGGTCCAGCTTCCATCTGGTCGCCAGGCCGATCGGCTGGCTCATCGAGAACGGCTTCCAGGGCAGGTCCTGCGGCGCGGCGGTGCGGTCGACCCAGGCAAAGGCCAGCAGGGCGGCCAGGATCAGCTCAAGCCCCAGGGCGCCGATGGCCGCCAGGGCCCGCTGCGCGGGCGTGACGGGCGGCAGGGACGGAAGCTTCAGGGGCATGACGCAGACTAGAACACGCGAGATGCAGTTTCGGCCAAGGTGGCGTGTGCCTTGACCCCCGCCCGCCCGCCGCCCAAGTGGGCTGGATGATCCTCGACTTCGCCCCCGATCTGGCCGTGTCCGCCGAGTTCCGCCTGGAGATCGAGGCGCGGCTGGCCCGCGTCTGCGCCGAGGACGGCGCCCGCCCCTTGCTGGCGGTCGAGTCGGGCAGCAGGGCCTGGGGTTTCCACTCCCCGGACAGCGACTACGACTGCCGGTTCATCTACCTGCGCCCGCTCGACGACTACCTGGCCCTGCGCCCCCTTCGCGACGTTATCGAGCGGCCGATCGTCGATGAGATCGATCTGGGCGGCTGGGACATCGCCAAGGCCCTGCGCCTGATGGCGCGGGGCAACGCCATCGTCGCCGAGTGGATGAGTTCGCCCATCGTCTATGCCGAGGCGCCCGGTTTTCGGGACAGCTTCATGCCGCTGGTCGAGGCCTGGCGCGGCCTGCACGGCGACGTCGCCCACTATTTCGGCCTGGCGCGGCGCCAATGGGCGGGGTTCATCGAGACTCGCGATGAGGTGAAGCTGAAGCGGTACTTCTACGTCATCCGCCCCGCCGTGGCCCTGCACTGGCTGCGGGTGCGCGATGACGCCCCGCCAATGAACCTGCCGGCTCTGCTGGAAGGCGTCAGCCTGCCGGCCGAAACGGCCTCGGCCCTGGCCGAACTGCGCCGGGCCAAACAGGCGGCGGGCGAAGGGGTCGGGGTCGGCCCGCGTATCGCGGCGCTGGACGCCTATATCGGCGAGCAGATGGACTGGGGTCGCGAGGCCCGCTCCACCCTGCCCCGCGCCGAAGCCGACGCCCTGTGGGACCGGTCACAGGCCTGGTTTACCCACCTGGTCCGGAGCCAGCCGTGAGTGAAGCGGCGCCGGGCTGGCGCGAGATCCTCGCCCCGCAGTACCTGACCCGCTTCCTGTTCCTCTGCCTCGGCGTCTGGCTGAACGCCGCCGACAGCCTGGTGACGGTGACCATCACCCCCAGTATCGCGCAGGACATCGGCGGATTTCGCTATTTCGCCTGGAGCGTGGCGGCCTTCCTGCTGGCCTCGATCCTGTCGGGCGCGGTGTCGGGACGGCTATCCTTGCGGCTCGGACTGCGCGGGGCGCTGGTCGCCTCGGCGGTCGTCTATGCCGTCGGCTGTATCATGAGCGCGGCGGCCCCCGACTTTCTGATCTTCGTGGCCGGACGGCTGGTCCAGGGGCTGGGGGCCGGGGCGATCATGGCCCTCTGCTATGTGGCGACCACCGCCCTGTTCCCGGAGCGGCTGTGGGCGCGAGTGTTCGGGGCCATCGCCGCTGTCTGGGGGATCGCCACGATCGTCGGCCCCCTGCTCGGCGGCCTGCTGGCCGGGCCCGGGCTGTGGCGCTGGACCTTCTGGCTGTTCGCCGCCCAGGCCCTTGTCTTCATCGTCGCAGCCCTGACGATGATCGCCCGCCAGTCACGCCAGAAGGCAAACCCGACGCCCGTCGCCTGGGGACAGCTGGCGGCGCTGACCGCCTCGGTCAGCTTCATCGCCGTCGCCGGCATCGTCGGCTCCCCCTTGATGGCGGCGAGCCTGGGCGTCGCCGGACTGGTGGCCTTCGCCTGGATGATCGCCGTCAATGCCCGCATGCCCGGGGCGCTGCTGCCGCGCGCCATCAACGATTTCGGCGGGGCGGCGGCGGCCGGCTATCTGATGATCTTCGGGCTGGAGGCTGCCTCCATCGCCTTCACCGTCTATGGCCCGGCGATGATCCAGGCGCGGCATCAGGTCAGCCCGCTGGTCGCCGGCTATGTGATCACCGCCATCGCCGGTGGCTGGACCCTGACGGCGCTGGCCGTCGCCGGGGTGCAGAACCGCGACGGCCTGATGATCCGGCTGGGGGCCAGCGTTCTGCTGGCCGGGGTGATGTTCAGCGTCTGGGCCGTGCCGCGCGGCAGTCTCGCCACCATCGTCGTCGGCATGGTGCTGATCGGGGCCGGCTTCGGGCTCAGCTGGGCCTTCGCCACCCGCCGCATCCTGTCAGGCCTCGACGAGGAGCAACAGGCGCTGGCCTCCTCGGCGGTGCCGACGGCGCAGCTGATCGGCGGTGCGGTCGGCTCGGCGGCGGCGGGGGCGGCGGCCAATGTGCTGGGCTTCGCGGAGGGGATCGATCCGGCGGCGGCGGCGGCGCAGGGCGTCTGGCTGTTCGCGGCCTTCGCGCCGCTGGCCCTGATCGGCTGGTGGGCGGCCTGGCGTTTGGGACGTTAGGCTCAGCCGAACAGGGGTGGCGGAGCCGGCTGCGGCCGGTCGATGACGACCTGCGGCGCGATCTGTTCGACGATGCCGACGAAGCGGCCGCAGGTAAGCCCGACCTCGTCCAGCCGCAGGGTGCGGGCCGGGCCAAGTGCGCGGCCGGCGTTGAGGAACAGGTAGACCTGTCGGCCGGAAGGGTCGCGACCGACGCCGATCTTCTCGATCTCGCCCCAGGCCAGACGGCCGAGGCGGCGCTCAAAGAGGCCGTCACGATCCAGCGTCAGTAGAGCCTTTCGACTCAGGGCGCTGAAGACGACCCGCAGGGCCAGGGCGCCGCTGATCAGGCCAAACAGGACCGCCACGAAAAGCCGACCCCAATCGGCCTGATACCAGGCCTGGACGACCATCCCGACAAAGGCCGTCCACCCCCAAAGCCCGCTGGCGCCAAACAACACGATCAGCAGGCGGGACAGGGCCGAACGGCTCCAGCTGAAGCCGTCAGCCGCCGGCAGCCGGACCTCACCGTGCCAGGGGACGCGATCAAGGATCGAGGTCGTCAGCAGCAGCAGGATGACGAGGAAGCCCGTGACGGCGACCACGCCGGCCCAGAAGCTGCCCGGCAAAACCGAAAACTCGAGCCGACCGTGACCGCTGGTCAGGTAGAAAAAGCCGAGACCGCCGCCGACGATGAACGCGATGCCGGCGGCATCGCGAAAACGGCTGGCAAGGCTGGGCTGGGCCACGACGATCATGCCGTGATCATACGGCGGCGACTGCGCTTTCTTCCACCACCTTGACCACGTCACCCATGATCTCGGTCAGCCTGAAGTCCTTGGGCGTATAGACCCGGCGGACGCCCATCTGCTTGAGGATCAGCGCGTCCTCCGGCGGGATGATGCCGCCGACCACGACGGGGATATCGCCCAGCCCTTCGGCCCGCATAAGGCGGACGACCTCCTGCACCAGGTCGAGGTGCGAGCCCGAGAGGATGGAGAGGCCGAGGACGTGGGCGTTCGAGGCCCGGGCGGTCGCCACGATTTCCTCGGGGGTCGAGCGGATGCCGTCGTAGACCACGTCCATGCCGACGGCGCGGGCGCGGGTGGCGATCTGCTCGGCGCCGTTGCTGTGGCCGTCGAGGCCGGGCTTGCCGATCAGATAGGTCAGCGGACGGCCCAGAATGACGGAGACGCGGGCCACCTCGGCTTTGACCGCCTCGATGTCTTCCTGCCCTTCTTGGGGCGCATCCCCGGTGGCGACGGTCATGGCGACGCCGGTCGGGCCGCGATACTCGCCGAACACCTCGCGCAGGGCGAAGCTCCACTCGCCGGTCGTGACCCCGGCGCGGGCGGCAGCGATGGAAGCTTCCATCACATTGCGGCCCTCGGCGGCGGTTTCCTTCAGTACACGGACGGCTTCGTGGGCGGCGGTCTGATCACGGGCGGCCCGCCAGGCCTTCAGCTTGCCGACAACCTCGGCCTCAAGGCGCGGATCGACGGTTTCAATCGAGCCTTCGCCGGCCGACAGCGGGCTTTCCTCGGTGTCGGTCCAGCGGTTGACGCCGACCACGGTCATGTCGCCGGTCTCGATGCCGCGGAAGCGCATCGCGTTGGATTTGACCAGTTGTTCCTTCATATAGCCGATGCCGGCCGAGGCGCCGCCCATGGCGTCGATCTTGGCCAGTTCGGCCAGGGCGCCGGCCTTCAGTTCATTGACCTTGGCCTCGACCACATAGCTGCCGGCGAACAGATCCTCGTATTCCAGCAGGTCGGTCTCATAGGCCAGAACCTGCTGCATCCGCAGGCTCCACTGCTGGTCCCAGGGGCGCGGCAGGCCGAGCGCCTCGTTCCAGGCGGGGAGTTGCAGGGCGCGGCAACGGGCGTCCTTGGAGAGGGTGACGGCGAGCGCTTCCAGCAGGATGCGGTAGGGGTTGTTCTCCGGCTGCTGCTCAGTGAGGCCGAGGCTGTTGACCTGCACCCCGTAGCGGAAGCGGCGGGCCTTGGGGTCCTGGACGCCGTAGCGGTCCTTCAGGATTTCGTCCCACAGGGCGGTGAAGCTGCGCATCTTGCACAGCTCGGTGACGAAGCGGACGCCGGCGTTGACGAAGAAACTGATCCGTGAACAGACGATCTCGAAATCAGCCTCCGGCACCTGGCCGCCGGCCCGCACCGTGTCGAGCACCGAGATGGCCGTGGCCAGGGCATAGGCCAGCTCCTGCTCCGGCGTCGCCCCTGCCTCCTGCAGATGGTAGCTGCAGACATTGATCGGGTTCCACTTCGGGGTCTCGCGGTAGCACCAGGCCACCATGTCGCCGATGAGCTTGAGGCTGGGCTCCGGCGGGAAGATGTAGGTGCCGCGGGAGAGGTATTCCTTGATCAGGTCGTTCTGGGTGGTGCCCTGAAGCTTGTTCCGGTCGGCCCCCTGCTCGTCGGCCAGGGCGACATACATGGCCAGCAGCCAGGCGGCCGGGGCGTTGATGGTCATCGAGGTGTTCATGCGGTCCAGCGGGATCGCTTCGAACAGGGTGCGCATGTCGCCCAGATGCCCGACCGGCACCCCCACCTTGCCCACCTCGCCCCGCGCGAGGATGTGGTCGGCGTCGTAGCCCGTCTGGGTCGGCAGATCGAAGGCCACCGACAGGCCGGTCTGACCGGCGGCGAGGTTCTTGCGGTACAGGGCGTTCGACTTGGCCGCCGTGGAATGGCCCGCATAGGTGCGGAAGATCCACGGGGCGTCGGGGGCGTGCTGGAAGGGTTTGTCGGTCATCGGGCGCGGATCATGGCAGCAATTTTGTGCAGCGCAATATTCAGCGGTGGGGACTGGTTGTCCGCGTAACCTCACCTGGAAGAAAGACAACCAACCC
The DNA here is from genome assembly GCA_031425895.1 of Caulobacteraceae bacterium. Taxonomy (GTDB): domain Bacteria; phylum Pseudomonadota; class Alphaproteobacteria; order Caulobacterales; family Caulobacteraceae; genus Caulobacter. The sequence continues at coordinate 7,273 of JANPKF010000433.1, forward strand.
GTCCCGGACAACCTGTCCCCGACCTGTCACCAGCGGAAAAGCTTGACTCGGCCGACAACCGAAGATCAATGTTCTTCTATTGTTCTCATTTCTCCCTGCCCCATGCCGCGCCTTGCCCGCCTGACCATCCCTGGCCTGCCGCACCACGTGACCCAGCGCGGCAACCGGCGCGAGCCGATCTTCTTCCGGCCTGAAGACCAACGGGTCTACCTTTGGATGCTTGCGGAGCAGGTCAGGCGATGGAAGGTCGACGTCTGGGCCTACTGCCTGATGCCCAATCACATGCACGCCATCCTGACGCCCTCCTGCGATCAGGGATTGGCCCGGGCCATGGGCGAGGCTCACCGTCGCTACACCAGCTTCATCAATCAGCGGCAGGGGTGGACAGGCCATCTGTTCCAGGGACGGTTCTCGTCTGTCGTCATGGATGAGCACCACCTGCGGGCGGCGGCGCGGTACGTGGCGGTGAACCCTGTGCGGGCAGGTCTGGTGGCGCGGGCCGAGGATTGGCGGTGGTCGAGCGTTCACGCTCATCTGGCGGGGCGGGATAGCCGGCTTGTGACCGTCAGACCCTTGCTGGAGAGGATCGAGGATTTCGCGGGGTTCATCTCACCAGATCCGGCTGTAGACCGGCAGTGGGCGGCGACGTTCAGGGCCTTGCGTTGCGCCGAGAAGACGAATGCGCCGGTCGGGACGAAGGAGTTTGTCGATCGGTTGCGGCGGGACGCCGGCAAGACGGAATGAGGTCGCGCGGGCAGTTGCCCGTCGGGGACAGGTTGTCCGGGACAGGGCGGTGAATCAGCGGCAAGGCTGTTGAAGCGGACAACCAGTCCCCAGCAGATGTGCGCCACCTAAGCGCGCGTAAACGTCGGGACCTGCTTGCGGGAGAACGCCGCCAACGCCGCCTGGTGGTCCTCGCTGTGGTACAGCGCCGCCAGTTCGGCGCGCTCGTCGAAGGGGCGGCCGACGACGCGTTTGACGGCTTCGACCGAGAGCGGGGCACGGGTGGCGATGCGGTCGGCGAGGGTCAGGGCGTCTTTCACCACCGCCTTGTGCAGGCCGGTGACCAGGCCGCGGATCAGGGCGGTTTCGGCGTCGACCGGGGCGCCGCTCAGCAGCATGGCCTTGGCCGGTCCCTCGCCGATCAGGCGGGGAAGCCGCCGGACCGAGGCCATCAGGCCGACGTTGACGCCGGAGGCGGTGAAGATGGCGTCGGGGCTGGACAGGCGGATGTCGCAGGTCAGCGCCAGTTCCAGGCCACCGCCGAGGCAGAAGCCGTTGATGGCGGCAATGACCGGGGCGCGGGCCGCCTCGATGCGGGCCATCAGGGCATTGAAGTGATGGATGGCCTCGAGGCCCGCCTCGCCGCGCCCGGCCGCCTCGATCAGGTCGTCGCCGGCGCAGAAGGCCTGGCCCCGGCCCGTGAGGACGATGCAGCGCACGCCCAGGTCGGCGTCGGCGGCGTCAAGCGCGGCGGTCAGTTCGGCCCGGGCCGCCATGCCCAGCGCGTTGACCGGGGGCTGGTCCATCTCCAGCAGAAGAACGGCGGGCGAGGGTTGCGAGACGTGCAGGGTCATGGCGTCCATCCATGCGGTCCGCGGCCGGACCTGTAAATGCGGACTGGCCCAAAGGCGTCCGCCGCCCTAGATGCCAAGCGTCCGGAGATCCGCATGGCTGACCTTGCCGTCTATTACGAGCATCCCGAGTGGTTCCGCCCGCTGTTCGCGGCGCTGGACCGGCGCGGCGTCAACTGGACCGCCATCCAGATCCAGGACCACGTCTTCGATCCCGGCGAACTGTCGGCGCCGGCGCTGGTGATCCTCAACCGCCTGGCGATGAGCAGCTTCCTGCGCCAGGACGAGCACGCCCTGTTCTACAGCCAGGCCGTCCTGGCCCAGTGGGCGCTGGCCGGCGCCCGGGTCATCAACGGCGCCGCCGCCATGGCCATCGACACCAACAAGGCCCGGCAACTCAGCCTGTTCAACAAGCTGGGCCTGGCCATTCCGAAGACCCGCGCCGTCCACCGCCAGGAAGACATCGTCCGCGTCGCCGCCGGTTTCGACTTCCCGCTGATCGTCAAACCCAATATCGGCGGCTCGGGCAGCGGGGTGACCCGCTACGACAGCCTGGAGGAACTGGCCGCCTATGCCGGGACCCTGCCCGTCGGGGTGGATGGCGTGACCCTGGTGCAGGACTATGTGCCGGCCGACAGCGCCCGGGTGATCCGTTGCGAGATCCTGGCCGGGCGGTTCCTCTACGCCATCGCCCTGAACGGCGCGGGCTCGACCTTCGACCTCTGCCCGGCGGACGTCTGCATGGTCGACAAGCCGTCGATCACCATCGAACAGTTCCATCCCCCGGCCGACATCGTTGCGGCCGTTGAGGCCGTGGCGGCCATGGGCGGG
>JANPKF010000434.1:0-1913 GCA_031425895.1 Caulobacteraceae bacterium
CCGACCCAGCGTGATCCGCAATCTCTTCCTCGCCGGCCTGTCCCTCGCGGCGCTCTCTCTGGCCGGTTGCGGTGAACAGAAGGCATCGCGTCCGCCCTGCGCGCAGGGGAAGATCTGCCTGACCATCGGCAACACCAACGAGCCGGCGACGCTCGACCCGCACAAGTCGACCGGCACCTGGGAAGACCGTATCCAGAGTGACCTCTTCATCGGTCTGACCCAGTCGGCGGCCGATGGCACAACCATCCCCGGCATGGCGGAACGTTGGGAAGTCACCCCGGACGGCCTGACCTGGACCTTCCATCTGCGTGAGGCAGTCTGGTCGGACGGGGTTCCCGTCACCGCCGAGGACTTTGTCTACTCCCTGCGCCGGGTGCTCGATCCCGAGACGGCGTCGGAATACGCCTCGCTGATCTTCCTGATCCGGAACGCCGAAGCCGTGAACAGCAGTAAGGCGCCGCTTGAGGCGCTAGGCGTTCGCGCCATCGATTCGCGCACCCTGCAGATCACCCTCAACCACCCGGCCGCCTATCTGCCGGAACTGACCCGCCACCACATCCTCTACCCCGTGCCCAGGCACGTCGTGGAAAAACTGGGAGACCAGTGGGTCAAGCCCGGCAACATGGTGAGCAATGGCCCGTATCTGCTGGCCGACTGGAGGCTGGGCGACAGCGTCCACACCGTGAAGAATCCCCGCTTCTGGGAGGCCTCCAGCGTCTGCATCGACGAGGTCTACTGGTACCCGACCAGCGACGCCATTTCCGCCGAGCGCCGGGTCGCGCGCGGCGAACTCGACATCAACACCGACATCTCCTCGAACCGGATCGCCCGGCTGCGGGAAAAGATGCCCGGCTATGTGCACACCAACACCTGGCTCGGCGTCACCTACATCGCCTTTAACCGGCGTGAGAACACCAGGGTGCCGGCCTTCAAGGACGTCCGCGTCCGGCAAGCGCTGACCATGGCCATCGACCGTGACTTCATCACCAAGGGGTTGCTGCGCGGTGGTCAGTTGCCCGCCAACACCAAGGTCCCGCCCGGCGTCGCCAACTACAAGCCATCCCCCGGGCCGTACTGGGCGACCTGGCCGCTCGCCAAACGCCAGGCCAAGGCCCGCGAACTGCTGGCCGCCGCCGGATATGGCCCCAGGAACCCGCTGAAGTTCGAGCTGAAGCACCGCAACAGCGCCGACCCCATGCAGTTCACCCCGGCCCTGCAGTCGGACTGGAAGGAGGTCGGCGTCCTGGTCACCCTCGCCCAGCAGGAGGGACAGGTCTCCTACGCCGACTACCGGGTGCGCAATTTCCAGGCCGCCGACGCCGCCTGGATCGCCGACTACAACGACCCGACCAGCTTCCTCGACATGGAGAAATCCAACTACGGGCCGCAGAACTACGGCGACTACAACAATCCGGCCTACGACGCCCTTATGGCCAGGGCCGACAATGAGCCCGACGCTGACAAGCGGGCCGACTATCTGCGCGACGCCGAGACCATGATGCTCAACGACGCGCCGATCGCGCCCATCTACTTCTACATCAACAAGAATCTGGTGAACCCGCGCATTACCGGTTTCGTCGACAATCTCGTCGACCACCACCGCACCCGCTGGATGTGCGTCAAGGGCGCCCGCTGAGTCGGGTCTGACCTACCCTTGGGGGAGGCTCCCCGCCGGGGTCTGTGGCGCCGTTGCGTCACCCCTGCCTTGGAATCGCCCCGCCGTCGCCGTGATCCAGCGGCTGTCAGAGACGCATTCTGCCTTCCTCAGCGGCGTTTGCGGCCAAACCCGCTCTCGATACCGACGGCTGTGGCGCGGATGCGACATTCTGACGTCGATATCATTACGGATAGGCAATGAGCGTTGACCGGCATGCAACACAGGGCCATTGCTGGGGTAACCGGACGTCTATGGA
>JANPKF010000435.1:0-4611 GCA_031425895.1 Caulobacteraceae bacterium
ACCGGGACCGCCATCGACGAACATCGAGATGATCAGCATCACCCAAGCCGCGATCAGCAGCCAGAAGGAGATGTTGTTCATCCGCGGGAAGGCCATGTCCGGCGCGCCGATCATGATCGGCACGAACCAGTTGCCGAAGCCCCCGATCATCGCCGGCATGACCATGAAGAAGATCATGATCAGGGCGTGGGCGGTGACCACGGCGTTATAGCCGTGCTTGGACTGCTCGATCAGGCCGAGCAGCTGGATGGACGAGCCTTCCTTGAAGATCTGGATGCCCGGCTCGGCCAGTTCCCAGCGGATCAGGCCGGAAAGCGCACCGCCCACCAGGCCCGCCATGATGGCGAACAGGATGTAGAGGGTGCCGATGTCCTTGTGGTTGGTCGACAGGAACCAGCGGGTGAAGAAGCCGGGGATGTGTTCCCCGTCGTCGTGAGCGGAATCTGAATGAGCGGCTTAGCCGTATGCCATCGGTCTTTACCTGCGGATCAGAGCTTGGCGGCAGGCGCGACGGGCGCGGCAGCCGGAGTAGAGGCGGGAGTCGCGGCCGGCGGACCGGCGGCGGGAGCGGGAGCGGCGATGGCCGGAGCAGCCGGCGGGCCCTTCTTGGCGGCGACCCAGGCGTCGAATTCGGCCTGCGTCACGACCTTGATCTCGATGGGCATGAAGGCGTGGTCGACGCCGCACAGCTCCGAGCACTGGCCATAGTAGGTTCCGACCTTCTCGGCCTTGAACCAGGTTTCGTTCAGGCGGCCGGGGACGGCGTCGGTCTTCAGGCCGAAGGCCGGCAGGGCGAAGGCGTGGATCACGTCGACCGCGGTGACCTGCACCCGGACGACCTTGTTCACCGGCACGACCAGCGGCTCGGAAGCCTTCAGGCGGTAGAGGCTGGCCGGCAGGCCGGCCTTGGCGACGTCGTCCTCGGCCATCATGGTCGAGGTGATCTCGCCGATCTCCTGGTCGGGGTACTCATAGCCCCAGTACCACTGGTAGCCGGTGGCCTTGACCGTGAGGTCGACCTTTGGCGTGTCGTGGTACTCGAACAGCAGGCGGAAGCTGAAGATGGCGATGACCATCAGGATCAGCACCGGCACCAGCGTCCAGACGATCTCGAGCAGGGTGTTGTGGCTGAACTTGGCCGGGACCGGGTTGGTCTTGGCGTTGTAGCGCACCGCGATCCAGATCAGCAGCGCCAGCACGAAGACGCTGATCGCGATGATGATCGGCAGCAGGATGACGTCATGGAAGAATTGAGCATGGTGCTTCAGCGGCGCGGCCGCCGGTTGCAGGCCGATAGACCCATCGGTGGGTTGCCCCATCAAATCCTGGGCCAGAGCGGGCGCCGCCATCAAAACGCTGGTCAGCCCGGCCCCGAGAGCCGTAGCGACCCAGCGCATCCCCTTAACCTTCGCCTTCATAAGCCTCGTGTCCGTTATGGCCGCCGGTGATACGTCGACCGTCAATCTTGACTGGGAAATGCTTAGCCCGGCCCGCGACCCGCGCGCCAGTCCCAAGCACCCGCCCATTCGCCAATTATCGGGCCGGTGCATACGCGCCGTTCCCCCTTTCGGCAAGCACTGGCAGGGCGTTCCGCACTATTTGCGAGGCGGTCGCAACATGCGCCCCAAAGCGGGGCTGAAAACGGCGAAAGCCACGTTGCTAAGATGTAATGATAGGTACCTTGCCACGCACACTACTGGTCGATACAAGGGAGCCATCAACAAGGACGGGGAACGCCGTGCCAGACATTATCGAACCACAGCTGAAGAAGGGGGTCCTGGCCCTCTGCGTGCTGGCCCTGCTCTCACGGGCAGACGGCTACGCCTACGACATCGCCAGCCGCCTGGCCTCGGCTATCGATATGGGGGAAGGCACCATCTACCCCCTGATGCGACGGCTGCAGGGCGACGGACTGGTGGAGACCTACCTGGTGGAATCACCAGCCGGTCCGCCGCGCAAATACTACCGCCTGACCGAAGCCGGCCGCGCCAGCTTCATCCAGCAGAAGACCGATTGGACGGCCTTCTCCAGCGCGGTGAACAACATCATTCTGGGAGAGGGGCAATGACCAGAGCCGACTTCATGGCCAGGCTGCGACGCGGCCTGAGCGCGCTCAGCGCCAACGCGCAGAGCGAGATCACCGCCGACTACGAGGCCCACTTCAGCGACGCCACCGCGGCGGGCCGCAGTGAGGAGGAAGCCGCCGCCGCGCTCGGCGATCCGGACCGCCTGGCCCGCGAACTACGGGCCGAGTACGGCCTCAAGGCCTGGGAAGAGAACAAGAATCCGCGCAATGCGACGGGGGCGATTCTCGCCCTGCTGGGCCTGGGCGCCATCGACATCCTGATCCTGGCCCCGATCCTGTTCAGCGTGATCAGCGTCTTCTTCACGATCGTCATGGTCGTGATCGGCGGCTTCATCATGGGCGGGGTCGTCATGATCGGCGGACCGATCGTCGGCTACAGCGGCGGTGCGGGCATCGCCATCCTGGCGGGCCTGGGCCTCGTCGGCGCCGCCACCTGCGTCGGAGCGCTGACCATCATGGCCGGCGTCGGCCTGGTCAACTTCCTGGTCTGGTACGCCAGGCTGCACTTCCGGCTGCTGAAGCCGGCCATCGATCAGGCTTAGGGGAGAGACCGCCATGATCCGCACACTCGCCATCATCGCCGGGGCAGGCTTCCTGACCTTCATCGTCTGCCTGACTTCGGTCATCGCCATGGGGGGCCCGGAAATCATCCGCGACGGCCTGGTCATCCCGGCCGTGCTGGAGAAGATCGAACAGGGCGACGACTACGTCGGCCACGACGCGCCAAAGACCAGCAAGACCTTCGAATGGACCGGGACCGACGAACTGACCGTCGATCTGGCGGCCGATGTGACCCTGGTCGAAGGCGCTACGCCCGGCGTGGTGGTCACCGGCCTGCAGCGGGACGTCGACAAGGTGCGCGTCGAGGGCGGCCGCGTCTTCTGGCAGGACGACGACCAGCGTGAGCGTCACATCGTCTGGCATGACGACCGCAGCCTGAAGATCGTCGTCACCGCGCCGAAGGTCAGCAAGGTCAGCATCAACGGATCCGGCGACGTCACACTGAAGGACTACAACCAGCCGTCCCTGGCCGTCTCCATCGCCGGCAGCGGCGACGTCGATGGCCGCGGCGCCACCGAGGCGCTGACGGTCGATATCGCCGGCTCCGGCGATGTGGACCTTCGCTTCCTGCCGGCCAGGAAGGCCACGCTGACCATCGCCGGCAGCGGCGATATCAACGCCGACGCCAGCGACGAGGCCGTCATCAGGGTCTCCGGCAGCGGCGACGTCAGCCTGCAGCGCAGCCCCACGAAGCTGTCGCAGGATGTGGCCGGCAGCGGCGATGTCTACATCGGCGACCGCAACGTGACGCCGGACGAGGACGCCGGCGGCAACTGATCGCCGACCAATCGTCACAGAGTTTGGGGGGACGGGGTGACGAACGCCCCGTCCCTCCTTACGTTTAAAGGCATGAGCCTTCCCTCCCTCGCCCCCTCGCTTCTGGACGCCGCCGGTGTCGACACCGACCGCGCCCGTTCCATCCTCAGCGACGCCCTGCACGGCGCCGACGATGGCGAACTGTTCCTCGAGCACAGCGAGAGCGAGGCCTTCGTCTTCGACGACGGCCGGCTGAAGACCGCCTCCTACGATTCGGGCGAAGGCTTCGGTCTGCGCGTCGTGGCCGGCGAGACCGCCGGCTACGCCCACGCCAGCGAGATCAGCGAGGCCGCCTTCGGCCGCGCCGCCGATTCGGCCCGGCTGGCCAAGCGCGGCTACAGCGGCGTCGCCGCCGAGGGCCCGCGCAGCACCAACATCCGCCTCTATGGCGAGGACAACCCGGTCGCCTCCCCCGGCTTCTCGGAGAAGGTCGCCCTGCTGCAGGAGATCGACGCCTTCGCCCGGGCCCGCGACGGCCGCATCGTCCAGGTCACCGCCTCGATGGCCGGCGAGCGCCGCATCGTCGAGATCCTGCGGGCCGACGGCCGTCTGGTGCGCGACGTGCGCCCCCTCTCCCGCGTCAACGTCCAGATCGTCGTCGAGAAGGACGGCCGCCGCGAGACCGGCACCAGCGGGGCCGGCGGCCGCGCCGGCTTCGAGACCTGGATCACCCCGGACAGTTGGCAGGGCCAGGTCGACGAGGCCCTGCGCCAGGCCCTGGTCAACCTGGAGGCCATCGACTGCCCGGCCGGCGAGATGGACGTGGTCCTGGGCCCGGGCTGGAACGGCGTGCTGCTGCACGAAGCCGTCGGCCACGGCCTGGAAGGCGACTTCAACCGCAAGGGCATCAGCGCTTTTTCGGGACGCGTCGGCGAACGCGTCGCCGCGCCCGGCGTCACCGTCGTCGATGACGGCACCCTGCCCGGCCGCCGGGGATCGCTGACCGTCGATGATGAGGGCACCCCGACCGAGCGCACCGTGCTGATCGAGGACGGCATCCTCACCGGCTACATGCATGACCGCCAGTCGGCCCGGCTGATGGACCTGACCCCGACCGGCAACGCCCGTCGCCAGTCCTACGCCCACATGCCCATGCCCCGGATGACCAACACCGTCATGCTGGGCGGCCATCACACGCTGGATGAGAT
>JANPKF010000436.1:0-4464 GCA_031425895.1 Caulobacteraceae bacterium
TGGTCGACTACCCGATGTTCGAATGGAACGAGGAGGAGAAGCGCGTCGACTTCTCGCACAACCCCTTCTCGATGCCGCAGGGCGAGCTGGAGGCCCTGGAAACCAAGGATCCGCTCGACATCCTGGCCTACCAGTACGACATCGTCTGCAACGGCATCGAGCTGTGCTCGGGCGCCATCCGGAACCACAAGGCCGAGATCATGCTCAAGGCCTTCGAGATCGCGGGCTATGATGCCTCGGTGGTCGAGGAGCAGTTCGGCGGCATGCTGAACGCCTTCCGTTACGGCGCGCCGCCGCACGGTGGCCTGGCTCCCGGCATCGATCGGATCGTCATGCTGCTGGCCAACCAGGTCGCGATCCGCGAGGTCATCGCCTTCCCGCTGAACCAGCAGGGGCAGGACCTGCTGATGAGCGCACCGGCACCGGCGCAGGACCGGCAGTACAAGGAACTGCACATCCGGTCAGCCGCGCCGTTGAAGTAGCGGGTTACTCGACTTGGTCGCGGTCGGGGCTGACCAGATTTCGTGACGCTGGCGGAGCCGGGGGGCGCGGCGGGGCCGGAGGGGCCATTCGGCCGCCGCAACTGGCCACCGTCATACCGCGGGGCAGGCGGGTCCCGCCATCGCCACAGGCCCGGGCGATCTGGCTCTGGGTCAGGCCGCGGGCGCTGGACAGGTCCACCCCGCGGATGTCAGTCCGGCGCATCTCGGCCCCGGCAAAGTCGGCCCGGGCGAAGGTCCCGCCGGCAAGGCGCGCACTGTTCAGCTCGGCCTGGCGGAAGCTGGCCCCGGTAAAGTCGCCGCCACTGAGATTGGTGGCGTTCATCTCGCTGTCGGTGAAAGAGGCTCCCCGCGCGCTGACATTGGCCAGATTGGCTCCGTTCAGCTCAGTCCCGGTCACATTGGCCTGTGCCAGATTGGCACCGTTCATGCTGACGCCCACCATCTCGGCACCGGACAGGTTGGCGCGGTTCAGATCTGCGCGATTGAAGACCGACCCCTGGGCCTCGGCGCCTTCCAGCGAAGCGCCGTTGAATTTCGAGCCGGTGAAATTGGCTCCGACGATCTCGACGCCGCGCATGTCGGCGCGGCTGAAATCGCTGTTCGAGAAATTCGAACCCATAAGCTCGGCACCGCGAAGATTGGCCCCGACGAGTGTAGACCCGATGAAGGTGGCGCCCGCGAAGGTCGCGCCGCTGAGGTCGCGCCCGGACAGCTCACAGCGATGGCAGGACCCGCCCAAAGATACCATTCGGGCGACGTCGCGGTCCTGAAACAGGAGCTGTGCGCTTTCGGCCGCTGCGGTCGAGACCGTGCCCAGCGTCATCAGTCCGAAGACGACGGCACTGGCAAGACGGACGGGGTGCAGAAAGGTTTTCACGTCGCCTTCATGCCGCCAGAAGCCCGAAAACCCTACTTAAATCGCGGTAAGGTCGGTGTTCGTCAGCAGGCGCGAATGCGAAGTCCGCGCGGCAGGACAGTGGCGGCATCGCCGCAGGCGGCGTTCAGCCGGGCCTGGGTCAGGCCGGTTGCGCGCGCCAGGCTGGCTCCGGAAAAATTGGTGCCGTTCAGGGTCGCGCCCGAGAAGCTGGCTCCCTCAAGCCAGGTGCCGACGAAGCTGGCATTGGTCAGGTCGGCTCCGGTGAAGTTGGCGCTCGAGAAGACGCCGCCATAGGCCTCGACGTCGCGCAGGTCGGCATTGGCGAAGCGGGTGCGGTTCATGCTGGCAAGGCTGAGGTCGGCCTGACGCAGGCGGGCGCCGGCCAGGTTCAGCCCGCTTCGGTCAAGGCCGGCGAAGTCGGCCTGGAAGAGGTTGCAGCCGGGGCAGCTGGCACCGCCGCGCACGCGGTTGATCTGGCCCGGGTCCTGGGCGAGGGCCGGGGCGGTGGTCGCGACGGACAGAAGGGCGGCGAGGATCAGGGCGGGCTTCATGGGACGGCACTCCGGTTTCGGCCCGGTCGCAGCAAGGACTGTGCCATGCCTGCCTAGCGCCGGCGGGGGGCCATGATCTCGCCGAGCCGGTCCGGCGTGCCCTCGATCCGCTCCAGCCGGGGATAGCGCAGACCCTCGGACCAGGTCATCGGCACGGTGCGGACGCGCTCGCCATTCCGGATCACCAGATTGATCGGCGTGGTCGTGCCCTTGGCCGCCGTGATGGCGTTACGCAGGGCTTCCGCCGACGGGCCCCGGTCGTTGACGGCGATCAGGTCCCAGCCCGGGCCGATCCCGGCCTCGAAGGCGGGGCTGCCCCAGCGGACGCCGCCGATGCGGTTGTTGGCCCCCAAGGTAAAGCCCAGCGAATACTGGAAGCTGCTGGCCCAGCCGGTCTGGATCGATTTCTCGGCTGGCGTCAGGCTGTCGGTCCAGGCGAGGCGGTAACCGCCGCGTGCGAGGCCGTCCAGCGGGGCGCGGGCGTCCGGCCCGACGGCGTCAAGGCGGCCACGCAGGAAGCCGGACCAGTCGTGAGGGTGGACTGCGTTCAGCGCGGCGACGACCTCTTCGAACGTATAGCCGCGGGCCTCGGCCCGACCGTCGAGGCGACCGAAGAAGCCCTTTGCAAAATCGTCCAGCGAGCGGCGCCCATTCGTGCCCTCGCGGATCAGGGTGTCGGCGTCCAGCCAGACCAGAAGGGCCTCGTCGTAATAGTCGGTGGTGGTGCGCATCCACGACGGCCAGTTGCCGGGCACACGGTAGCCGAGGAGGTTGTGGTTGTTGGTGTCCTGGAGCGAGCGCCACTGACGGCCCGGCTGGGTCTCGTAGAAGGCGGCGTGTTCGGCGAGGCTGATCAGCGACTCTTCGGTCGTGGCCAGACCCGAACGGGCGGCCAGCACCTCGCCCCAGTAGGAGGTCAGCCCCTCGTACACCCACAGAAGGGTGTTCTGGGTCGGCACATTGTAGTTGGCGGTCAGCTCGTCGGCAGGCCGCATGTGTTTGCCGTTCCACGAGTGGACGAACTCGTGCGGCAGCAACTGGCGCGAGCCGAGCGAGCCGGTGCCGCGGGTGAAGAAGTCCGGGGCCAGGGTGTTTTCGGAGCTGCGGTGATGTTCCAGCCCGATGCCGCCGATCTGGTTCGAGGCGGCGACGAGGAATTCATAGCGGTCGAACGGGCGGGCACCGAACAGCCGATCGGCCTGTTCAACCAGGGCTTCGAATTTCGGCATCAGGCCGTCGGCGGGGCGGAGCTGTTCGGCCTTGTCGGCGACGAGGCTGAGATGGACGGGCGAGGGACCGTCGCCGTCGAGGGTGAAGCGACGATAGTGCGCCCCGGCGAACATCGGGCTGTCGACGAGGGTGTAGAGGCTGACGGGGGCGAACGTGGCCACGCCGCCCTCGTTCGACACGGTATCAAGGGCGACGCCGAAGCCCCAGCCCTCGGGCAGGCGGACGGACGGGGCGACGGTGATGCCGGTGGAGGCATAGCCCGCCGGGTAGAGGATGGCCTTTTCCCACTGCAGATTGACGATGTCCGGCGTCTGGGTGACGCGCCAGGGTCCGCCGTCCGGCTGGGTCAGCCACTGGAACGACACCTCGATGGCGCTGACCCCGGCGGGGATGTCCAGATGGAAGGCGTGGGGCTGGATCGTGTCACGCAGCCATTCCAGACGCTGGCCATTGGCGGTGACGGTGACGCCCGAGATCAGCTGGATCGGGCCGGTGTCGGCGTGGTTGCCGGGCAGGAATTCCGCATAGAGCAGGGTCATCGGCCCGGGGGCCGCGACCGGAATGGTCTGGCGAACGCTGATGATGCGGCGATCGCGGTCGGTGACGTCGGCCTGATACTGGATGGTGCCCGGGTAGGTGGCCCGGGTCGGCGCCGGAATGGCCGGCTGGGCACGGGGCAGGGCCAGGGCCGCATCACCCGCCTGGGTCAGGACCGGGGTTCCGGGAGCCTGGGCCAGCGCGGGCAGGGCGACCGAGGTCAGCAGCAGGGCGAGGGCAGCAGCGGGCAGACGGATACGCGACATCGAACGGGGCACCTTCAGATCACCGGGAAGCCATCAGCGTTGACCGGGCGGGCAGGGGCGTCAAGCCGCAACCACCGCCCATGCCAAAATCCCCGTCGCCGGAGCGGCGCGGGGCGGGAGGGGACGGAGCGCGGACCATCGTCCGGAACCGAAAGACCGCCCGTGAGGGCGGCGTTGGGAGTTTTCGACGTCAGCCTGCGCTCCGTCACGGTCGGTTCACGCAAGCGGACCGGGCTTCAGGCTCTTCCGCCGGGACCGCAAGGGGCCTTCCCCCTGCGGCTTGGTCGGACCCGGTTCGCCTCCTGCCGGTCGTCTTGGCCTGCGACGGGCGAAGGGCTACCAGACCCTCCGGACCTTCGGGTTTCATGCCGAATTGATCCCGCTCGACCGCTTCCCGCCGCCGCTTCAGGCCTGGTACCAAGAGGCGCCTCCCCTGCGACGGGAATGACCAGACCCTAGCATCGTCCGGACGGGCGTTGCGGAAGTCGTCGGGATCGCAC
>JANPKF010000437.1:0-1648 GCA_031425895.1 Caulobacteraceae bacterium
GACAGTCTGGAAGAGACGGCGCGGGGCGCCGGCGGCTTCGGCTCAACCGGCGTCGGGACCTAGCCCGGAAGCGAATTCAGTCCGATGGCCAGATAGCCCAGGAATCCGGTCGCGAAGAAGGCGCCGGCGATCCACAGCAGGGGTTTGATGAAGCCCGAAGGCTGTTGGGCGGTGGTTTGCATGACGTAACGGCTCTTGTCCAAGGGGGACCGGGGTTCGTACGCAGAACTCGCGGGCAGGGCATAAGTTGCTGCTGCCGCCTGAACGGACGATGACATGATTCGCCTCCCGATTGATCCAGCCATCGAACAGCTCGCCCAACGCTTGAGTGCGATGCCCTCAGGCCGGCTGTTCGTCCCCTTCGGACCGGGCGAACCGCTCGGTTTTCGGGAGAGGATTGGAGCTACGGACGGCTGGCCGGAGCGGATGTGTTTCGTCGGCGCCCCCATCCCCGGCATCAACCGCACCGACTGGTCGGCCCTGCGCGACGGCGCGACGTCAGAGGGCATCTTCGTCTCCGCCGACTGGCGCGCCGCCTTCGAGGCCGGCCGCTATGCCCTGCGGCCCCTGACCTGGTTCCAGACCTACCGATGGCTCGGCGAAACGCCGCTGGACGCCGCCATCTTTCAGGTCAGCCCGCCGGACAAGGACGGCATGGTCACCTTGAGCGTCGCCAGCGATCTGGCCCCCGCCGTCATGGCCCGGCCGGAGGTGTTCAAACTGGCCCTGGTCAATCCGAACCTGCCGGCGGTGAACGGGCCGCGCTGGCCCCTGGAGGCCTTCGACCTGGTCGCCGACGACGACAGCGCCGTGCTCGACTACGACGCCGGCGACCTCGACCCGGCCTTCGAGGTCATCTCCCGCCACATCGCAAACATCGCCCCGGACGGCGCCAGCCTGCAGTTCGGGGTCGGCAAGGCCGGCGTCGCGGCGCTTAGAGGTCTGCGCGGCCGCCGGGGCCTGAAGATCCACTCGGGCATGGTCACCGACCCGCTGGTCGAGTTGCTCGACGAAGGCGTGGTGGACAGCGTCGTCACCGGCCTCGCCGCCGGCACGGCTCGCCTTCGGGAGCGGCTAGGCGACCCCCGCATCCGCTTCGCCGACAGCGGCCACACCCACGACATCGCCGTGCTGGCGAACATCCCCCGGCTGGTGGCGGTCAACTCGGCCCTGGAGATCGACCTCTTTGGCCAGGCCAATGCCGAGTTCCAGGGCGGCCGCCAGATCAGCGGCATCGGCGGCCTGACCGATTTCCTGCGTGGGGCAAGGCTATCGGACGGCGGCCTGCCCATCCTCGCCCTGCCGGCCTCGGCCAAGGGTGACAGCATCAGCCGCATCGTGCCGCGTCTGTCGCCGGGCGTGGTCAGCGTGCCCCGCGCCGACATCGGCCTGGTCATCACCGAACATGGCGTCGCCGATCTGCGTGGCCGGACACTGGACGAGCGGGCCGTGGCCCTGATCGGGGTGGCGAGCCCGGCGCATCGAGACGCGCTTTCAAATGCTTGGGATGAAATGCGGCGCAGCCTCTGAGTCTTGCGCAGGGCTTGGCAAGCCTTCAGGTTCCGCGAATGCATACGCTCACCGCCGGCTTAGTCAGCCTCGCCTTCATGCTTCAAGCCGTCCCGACGGATCGGGCGGCCCTCTTTGA
>JANPKF010000438.1:0-2570 GCA_031425895.1 Caulobacteraceae bacterium
TCTGGAACATCACCGGCAAGCGCGACGTCGACATGGTGTTCGAGCATCCCGGCGAGGCGACCTTCCCGGTGTCGGTCTTCCTGGTGAAGCGCGGCGGCATGGTGGTGATCTGCGCCGGCACCACCGGCTACAACCTGACCATGGACGCCCGCTTCCTGTGGATGCGCCAGAAGCGCGTTCAGGGCAGCCACTTCGCCAACCTGGCCCAGGCCTCGGCGGCGAACCAGCTGGTCATCGACCGCCGCGTCGACCCGGCCCTGTCGGAAGTCTTCACCTGGGACGCCATCCCCGACGCCCACGAGAAGATGCTGGCCAACAAGCACCCGCCGGGCAACATGGCCGTGCTGGTTTGCGCCCAGAAGCCGGGCCTGCGGACCTTCGAAGAGGTCCAGGAACTCAGCGCGCCGCTGTAGGCGTGGAGCGCCTTCCCTCCCCGAATTGGGGAGGGCAGACGCCCGGTTACGGGCGTCGGGTGGGGAAGTCGGTCGCTGACGTCCGAGGCTGTTCACCGAGAAGACTAAGCGGCGGGTCGTGGTGACCCACTTCCCCACCCGGCCTTCGGCCCGCCCTCCCCAATTCGGGGAGGGACGACAGCGCCCCTACACCTTCCGCCCCCACTTCGTCAGCGCCAGGGCCGCCAGGCCGGCGATAGCGACGATCGGCACGGTCGACATGACCACGTCGCCGCTGGTCGCCCCGCCGGTCAGCAGGGCGCCGGCCGCCAGCGGGCCGAACACCGAGCCCAGGCGCCCGGCCGAGACCGCCGCCCCGACGCCGACGCCGCGCACCTTCTCGCCGTAGTGCTGCGGCGCCAGGGCGTAGAGGCCGAACTGGCCGGCCATGATCAGGAACCCGGCCGCGAAGGCGAATAGCGACAGGCTGGTGGCGCCGGTCAGGCCGGACAGGACGATCAGCACCAGCATCAGCAACAGGAAGATGCCGAGGAAGGGCCGCCTGGCCCCCATGCGGTCGATAGCCCAGCCGGCGAACAGCCCGCCGAGCGCCCCGCCGATGTTGAACAGGGTCATGATGCCGGCGGCGTCCCTGGGCGCGATGCCACGTTGGCCGAGCAGGATCGGCAGCCAGTTCAGGAACAGGTGCAGCACCAGGGCGATGGCCGCGAAGCTGAGCCAGAGAGAGATCGTCGTGGCCAGCCGTTCGCGGCCGAACAGGGCGTGCAGGGAATCGCCCGACAGCACGTCCTCGGCCGACTTGGCCCTGGTTTCGGGCAGGAACAGCCACAGCAGCACCGCCAGCAGGAGGGGCGCCGCGCCACCGACGATGAAGATCAGCCGCCAGTCGGCCTGGGCCGCGTCGCTGCGGGCCAGGAGGCCGACCAGGGCGCCGCCCAGCGGCAGTCCAGCGGTGACCAGGCCGACGGTCAGGGCCTTGCGCTTCTCGCCGGCCAGTTCGGACGACATGGCCAGCAGCATCGGCATGGCGCCGCCCAATCCGACCCCGCAAAGGAAGCGGATGACCAGCAGGACATCGAGGTTCTGGGCCCAGGCCGTGGCCAGGCTGAACAGGCCGAAGATCACCACCGAGACCAGCAGCACCGGCTTGCGGCCTACACGGTCGGCGAACGGTCCGGCCATCAGGGCGCCGACGAACAGACCAAAGGGACTGGCGCTGAACGCGGTTCCCGCCTCCCCCGGGCTGAGGCCGAGATCGGGAACGAGCTTCGGCGCCGCCACGCCCATGGAGGCGATGTCGAACCCTTCCAGCATGGCCGCCAGCAGGCAGAGGCCGATGGCGATCCAGGACCCGGAGGACTTGGCGGCAGGCGAAGTGGTCATGGATGGTCTCCCCAGCCGGCAGACTGGCGCCCCGCCTATCGAAGCGGCAACCCATTATATCGCCCCGGCCCGACCCACAAAAAAAGGCGATGCGCCGCATGGACGCCGAAAACCGGCTCAAAGTCTTTGCGGCGTAGGCTTTTGGGTTGCCCGGGTCGCCGGGAATGTAGCCCGTGGCGTAGGTCGCTGCGTAGCCCGATGCGCGGGGTTTGTGGGTCGATTTGTGGCCGCGCTGGTGACGCCGGCCGGATGAGAGGGGACACGTTGAATGGCCACTGGAGCCGCCGCCCAGCCTCGCCCGAGCCTGAGCCCGGCAATTCAAGGTGTCCCCGGCTAGCTCAGATGAATAAGTCTAGACATATTGCTCCGGAGGACGCCTTGCCCCGTTTTGCCGTCATTCTGATCGCCCTGGCGTTGGTCGCCTGCGGCCGGCAGGACCCGGTGCTCGGGTTCGAGGCGTCGCAAGCCAAGCTGACCCAGCATCGCAAGGCCTATGAGTGGCTGGCGACGGACGTGCGGGTTTGCGGCCTGTTGCAGCTGAAGGCGGTCGGCCAGCCCGAAGAGCGCTGCGCGGGCAAGGGCGACAAGGCCAGGCTGCAGACGGCGATGCAGACCCTGGGGGTGCTGGAAGCCCGCCTCACCGACGGCGACGTCTGGCTGATGACGGGGGCTGATACCACCGACGGCCAGTCGATGGCCGTGCCGGTGGCCAGCTGGATGATCCAGACGCGCGACGCCGGTCGGCTGCCGAACCCGCTGACCCCGGCCCCGAGC
>JANPKF010000439.1:0-10790 GCA_031425895.1 Caulobacteraceae bacterium
GGGGGCCATCAGCTCGATGTTGGCGCCGATGCCGTTGAAGAAAAGCAGGGGCCGGGCGTGGTCGGACTTCGGGCCCCGGGCCTTCCAGACCGCGACGCGCAGCATGCGGCCGCCCGCTCGCAGGGTGGAAAATTCGGGAGCGGGTGCGGTGTTGCCGGCTGTCTGGGCGGAGCGGGTCATGCGGTACCTTTCGGACTATTCGAACGCGTAGAGGCCCGGCGCGGGGTCCGTGGCCTTGTACTTCCTTGAACCAAGCGCCTTGGGCGCCGCCTTCTTGTCCCCCGCCCGCTCGGTCAGCCACTGGGTCCAGAAGGGCCACCAGCTGCCGGCCTTTTCCTCGGCCTGGCCGTTCATCCAGGCGTCGATCGACGGGCCCGGGCGCTCGGCGCTGTGGAAGTACTTGGCCTTGGGGTTGCCGGGCGGGTTGAGCAAGGCCTGGATGTGGCCGGCCTGACTGAGGACGAAGTCAACATTCGGCGAGCCGATAAGTTGCGTCAGGCGGTAGCAGGCCTTCCACGGGGTGATGTGGTCGGTGACGCCGGCGACGACGAAGACATCATTCCTGACCGCCGAGAGATCGACCTTGTGCCCGGCCAGCTCGACCTGGCCGTGGTTGCGGAACGGCTGGTGCTCATAGACCGACAGGTAGTCGGAATGAAGGGTCGCGGTCAGGTTGGTGCTGTCGTTGTTCCAGAAGAGCACGTCGAACGGCGGCGGGTCGTCGCCGTGCAGGTAGTTGTTGATGACGTAGTTCCAGACCAGATCGTTTGGCCTCAGCCAGGCGAAGGTGCGCGACAGCGACGAGCCCTCGAGGATGCCCTTCTTGGCCGAGCGCTGGCGGGCCATCTCGATGCCGTGGCTGGAGACCAGGGCGCCCGCTTCGCTGTCGCCGGCGTCGGGGTCGAGCACGCAGACCATCATGGAGACGGCGCCGATGCGGTTGTCGCCCCTGGCCTGAAGCTTGGAGAGCAGGGCGGCGGTGGTGATTCCGCCCGAGCAGGCGCCGGAGACGTTGATCGTCTTGCTGCCGGAGACGCTGGTGACGACGTCGGTCGCCTCGATGAGGCTGTCGACATAGTCGCCGAGGCCCCAGTGGGCATGCTCCTTCGTCGGGTTGCGCCAACTGACCAGGAAAACCTGGATGCCTTGCGAAAGGAGGTAGCGGACCATCGACTTGTCGGGGGACAGGTCGTTGACGTAGGCCTTGTTGATCTGCGGCGGAATGATCAGCAGGGGAACCTCGCTGACCGTCTCGGTGGTCGGCTGGTACTGGATCAGCTCCATCATCTCGGTGCGATAGATGACCGAGCCCGGGCTGTTGGCGACGTTCTCGCCGACCTTGAAGGGGCGTTTGTCGACCTGGCTGACGATGCCGTCATTCTTGGTCAGATCGTCGTAGGCGTTCTTGAGCCCCTTCATCAGCGAACCGCCGCCGGTGTCGTAGGCGCGCTTGATGGCCGAGGGGTTGCCGATCAGGGTGTTGGACGGCGACAGGCTGTCGAGGATCATGCCGGTGACGAAGTTGGCGCGCGCGCGCTCCAGCTCGTCGAACTCGACATCGTCGATCCAGCCGGCGACGCCCTTCTGGACCGCCAGGTAGTATTGCATGGCGCCCTTGTAGAGCGGGTTGTAACGCCAGGCCGGATCGGCGAATCGCTTGTCCTTGGGGGCGGCCTCGAGCTCGGACTTGCCGGTCAGGATCTTGACCAGCTCGCCGTTGAATTTGGCGACATGCTTGATGGTCTTCACCGGCCGGCCGGCAGTTTCCCGCAGCAGCACGCCGACGGCGCCGATCAGGTCCTCGCGGGCCACGCCGACGATGGGATTGAGGCCGCCGGCGTTATCTGTGGCGCCGCCGGTATCCAGGCGAATTCCGGGCTTGGTCATGGTTGGTCCTCCCCGCGCGCCAGATCGTTCTCGCCCGGCGTCCTCGTTAGGACCTATGCTGGACGCACCGGACGCGAAGTCAACGGGGGGAGGCGCCGAGTGAAGACGAAGGACCGTATCCTTGAGGCCGCTCGCGACCTGTTCAATGAGGAGGGCGTCGGGCCCTTGTCGGCCGTCGACATCGCGTCGGCCCTGAACATGAGCGCCGGCCACCTCTACTACTACTTCAAGGGCAAGCCGCAGATCCTGGCCGAGCTCATGGCCCTGCACGCCGTCGAGGTCGAGATGGTGCTGGGGGCCATGCGTGAGGCGATCGCCGCCCATCCCGATGTCGAAACCCTGTGGACGCATGTTCACATCCTCGTCGAGGAGGCCTGGGACGCCCGCTTCTTCTGGCGCGAACCGGCCTTGGCGCTCGGCAACGAAGCGGCGGCGGCAGCGGCCAGGCGGGTGCTGACAGGCCTGGTTTCGGGACTGGAAGACGCCCTGAGGCGCCTGCACGAAAAAGGAGTGATCACGGCCGAGGCGGAGGCGCGCGACGGGCTGGCCGGGCAACTGGCCACCGGCATCGTGTTCCACGCCATTGCCCTTGAGTTGAGGGGCGACACTGGGCCGCCGCGCGAGCGGGTAGCTCGGGCGGCGGCCCAGGTCATGCTTCCGGCGGCGACTCTGGTGACCTGAGCCCTTGGGGGGGAGCGTGGGTTCAGACCGGCGCCGCCGGAAGATGTCAGGCCGCGTCCCCTGTCCTGGCGACGTCGGTCTTCTTGCCGGCCTTCTCGGCCTTGAGGGCGGCGACTTCGCCGGTCAGGGCTTCAACCTGGGTGGTCAGGGCGTGAACGGCTTCGCCGAGGGCGGCGAGGTTGTAGGGGGCGAAGGCTTCGGTCAGCGACTTGCGGACCTTGCCGACCCGCTCTTCGAGGGCGGCGCGGCGGTCCTTCGACTGCTTGGTCAGATCGCCGACCAGGCTGGCGACCTTCTTGCCGGTCGGGGCCTTGGCGATGCGGTCGCGGACCTCGTCCTCGATCACTTCACCCTTGGCGACCAGCTGGTCGAAGGCTTCGGTGGCGCCGTGGGCCAGCTTCTCGGCGCTGTCCTTGGCTTCGGTGAAGGCGCGGCCATAGGCGCCGACGCCGGCCAGCCAGATCTTGCGGGCGATATCGAGATCGGCGCCGGTTTCGGCCCCGGAGACTTGGGCGCTCTTCTTGTCGGTCTTGGTCTTCTTGGCGGCGGCCATGGGAGGCTCCTTGCTAGGTCGTGACGCCGGGGGAACGGCGAATGACCTCACGATCTAAAGCAGCCGTCTAGAAAGATCATTCTAGGCCGCAGCGAGAACTGCGTTATGCTTGCAGCCGGGAGTTTTGGGCGCCGCGGCGCACCTTCAGACTCCAGATGGGAAAGCTTCGAGCTCGCTAGATGGACGGTAACGAAGATCACAGGGACGGAAAGCTCGAGCGCCTGACCGCCCGCGAGCGAGAGATTCTGCGGTTGGTCGGCCAGCACCTGACCGGCAAGGAAATCGGCAAGCAGCTGGGTCTCTCCAACCACACCGTCGCCAACCATGTGCGCAACGCCCTGGAACGTCTGGGCGTCGATGACCGCCGGGCCGCCGCCCGCATGCTGCTGGCCTCGGAAGACCGCATGACACACGATGTGTCAGGCATGACGGGCGTCATGGCGGAGGCCGCCGAGGCCAAGACAACCTCAGCTCCACAAGACGGAGCCGAGCATGACACCCGCAAACGACCACCAAACCAGTACCGCGACGCCGGGCCTCAGCCAGGCCCTGTGGATGAAGCAGGAAGTCGACCGGTTCGAAGCTTCCTTCCAGCGGCCGCCCCAGTCGGGGACGCCGCTCCCCGTGTGGACCTGGGAGCAGCTGGAGCGACAGCTCGTCAGCCTGTCATCGGGCCCGGCCATGGCCGCGGCGACGCCGGAACTGATTTCCGCGGTGCGCAAGCAGAGCCGCTGGCTGCCGCCCGAGATGGTTCTGAGGGAAATCCTCTGCGCGGCCTTCGCGGTGATGGATGGGGACTTCTCGCCGCCGGAGTCGGTGGACAGCTCAACACTCTAGGACCGGTGCAGCGGCTGGGGCTCATCGTCCTGATCATGGTGATCGCGGCGATGACCTTTGGCGGCGCCCTGTCGGGCCTCGTGGCCCTGCAACAACTGATCCGCCCCTGAGGTGATCCGGGCGGATCGCCCGGATTTCACATCACGCCCCAAGGGGGGCGAAAGGGGAGGCGACTATGCTGCAACAACGACGCACAGCGGCCGAAGCGGTGGCCAACAAACTCTTCGAGGCCGAAGACGCCCTCGACATCGCCCTGGCGGCGGTGGCCGGACTGGCAATGACCATGCCGACAGCCCGCAAGGAGGCCAACCTCTCGGTCCTGTACGCCCAGGACGCCTTCGAAGGCGCCACCGAGACCCTTGCCCACCTGACCCGCGCCCGCCGCACCATCATCGAAACCCACAAGGCCCTGGCCGAGGCGCGCGACCAGATGGGCCTGCGCCACTTCGCGACCGGCCCTGGCGCCGACAAGCCGGAAGTCAAGCCGAGCGGTCATCTGCGCGAGGTGAAGGTCGCCTGATCCAACACGGATTTGGCAGGCGGCACATTTGGCGCCACAAGAGGGCCCTGCACCCGCGGGGCCCTTTTTCGTGTCATTACCGCTCTGGTTCATCTTCAATTTCGGCGTCACCTTCCTGGTGACGGGCTTTGCCATGTGGAAGGGCGGGCGCACGGAACAGGCCGCCGGCCTGTTCATCTTCCTGGCCACCATCATGACCTTCCTGTTGCCAGACCGGCGTTGGGGCGACGTGCAGTTCGGAATGATGTGGATGGATATCCTGTCGTTTGTGATCCTCATCGGCTTCGCCCTGCGGGTCGATCGTTGGTGGACCATGTTCGCGGCGGCGATTCAGGGACTGAGTGTGCTGTTGCACCTGGCCTTCTGGGCCCAGATGAAGATCACCAGCTACGTCTACATGACCGGCATCAATATCGTCGGTCACCTGCTGCTGATAACTCTGCTCTGCGGCACTGTCAGCCATGTGCTGCGGACCCGGAAGCTGTCGCGCGCGCTGGCCTGAACCCGCTGCACAGGCCCGGGTCATGGCGCCCCCGCCACATTACAAAAAAGATCGGTGACCCTGCCGTTGTTTCGGAGAACCCTGCGCTCTCATCGGCGTTGAGTTCCCCGCAGGGACGCAGGCAGACACAGGAGACGGATCGTGGCGCGCAAACGCCCCAAGGGGGTGCTGGAACTGGGTTGGGCCTGCGTCGAGAGCGGGTTTGCCGGCCGTTTCGAGCATGTGCCGACGGCCGAGCTCTATGAGGAGAGCGTGGTCAAGCGCATCTCCATGCCCTGCGGCGGCGACCACGGCTGGACGCTGTCGGCGCTGACCACGCCCCGCGACAAGCCCGCGCCCTGGAAGATCGTCGTCGTCACCGGCGCCCCCAGCTGGGCCGAATACTGGGCGCCGGTGCTGGCCGCCCTGCCGAAGGACCGCGAGATGATCGTGGTCGACCGCCCGGGCTACGCGGGCAGCCAGCCTGTGGAATACGTCGGCGACATTCGTGTGCAGGCCGAAGCCTTGATGCCCCTGCTGCAGGTGGCCCCGGGCCAGAAGCTGCTGCTGGTCGGACAGTCCTACGGCGCCGCGATTTCAAGCCTGATGGCCGAGCGCCGTCCCAGGGGCCTGGCCGGCCTGGTGCTGCTCAGCGGCTATCTGGGCGATCCGGGCCCGACGGCCAGGATGCTGGTCAATCTGGGTCAGGTCCTGCTGCGCTTCCTGCCCGTGCCGCGCGATCTGCGTAACGCGGTGCTCGAGGTGGCCGGCCAGCCCGGACAGCTGATCCATATGCGCCGGGCTCTGGAGCGGGTCGGCGCTCCCATCCACCTGATCCACGGCGAGCTTGACGACTTCGCGCCGATCGAGACGGCGGAGAGGCTGGTCAAGGAGCTGCGCACGCTTCGTCCCATGCGGTTCCGCCGCGTGCCGGGCGGCAACCACTTCCTCAACGATGGCCCGACCGAGGACATGGTCGCCGAACTCGAGGCCTGCCTGCCGGGGCAGCGGCCCGTGCTGACGACATTGGGCGCCCGCCTGACCGACGCGGTCGACGCCGCCCGCTACCTGTGGGCTGACCTGTTCAGCCGCAGGCGCGCAGCGGCGGCATAGCGTCCGTCTCGATCTCTGGCTCAAGGACCGCTTCAGGGGCGGCCACGGACCCCAGCAGCACCGCCAGCTCTGTGGGCGGCACGGGCCTGCTGATCAGATAGCCCTGGATTTCCTGGCAGCCCTGCCGGCGCAGCTGTTCGAGTTGTTCAACGGTCTCGACGCCCTCGGCCGTTGTGACGATACCCAGGCTGGCGCCGAGGTCGGTTACCGCCTTGATGATGGCCAGGGCGTTCGGGTCATCGATGATGTCACGCACGAAAGTCTGGTCGATCTTGATCTTGTCGAAGGGAAAGCTGCGCAGGTAGCTCAGCGAGCTGTACCCCGTCCCGAAGTCGTCCATCGAGATGCGGACGCCCAGCGACTTTAGGTCATGCAGCACGGCCAGGTTGGCGGCGCTGTCCTGCAGCAGCACCGACTCGGTGATCTCCAGCTCCAGCCGGCGCGGGTCGAGGCCAGACGCCGCCAGCGAGGAAATCACTGACTCGACCAGATGCCGGCCGCGGAACTGCATCGGCGACAGATTCACCGCCAACCGGATACCGGCCGGCCAGGATCCCGCCTCGCGACAGGCCTCCCGCAGCACCCAATCGCCGATCGCGCCGATCAGGCCGATCTCCTCGGCCAGGGGCACGAACTCGGCCGGGGATATCATGCCGCGCTCGGGGTGACGCCAGCGGACCAGCGCCTCGCAACCGGTGATGCGATCCTCGGTCAGGCTGTACAGGGGCTGGTAGTAGAGTGTGAACTCGCCGGCCCCCAGGGCGCGGCGCAGGTCAAGCTCCAGCAGGCGGCGGGCCTGCAGGGTCTCATCCATCGCCCGCTCGAAGAAATGGAAGGCGCCGCGTCCTTCGTTCTTGGCGCGGTAGAGGGCCATGTCAGCCTTCTGCAACAGTTCGTCCGGCTCCAGACCGTCCTGAGGCGACATGGCGACGCCGACGCTGGCCCCGGCCACAACCTGCTGGCCGTGGATGTCGAAGGGCTGGGCCATGGCCTCGACGATGCGCGTCGCCAGGCGGCTGGCGTCAGCGCCGTGGACGATGCCGCATTGCACGACGGCGAACTCGTCGCCGCCGAGGCGGGCCACCGTGTCGCCTTCACGGGCACAGCCGCGCAGGCGTTCGGCCGCCGCTTTCAGCAGAGCGTCTCCAGCCGGATGGCCGAGGGTGTCGTTGACCACCTTGAACCGATCCAGGTCGATGCAGTGGACCGCGACCGGCTCGCCCTGGCGGGCGGAGCGGCTAAGCGCCTCGCGCAGCGATTGCTGGAACAGCACGCGGTTGGGGAGCTCGGTCAGGGGGTCGTAGTGGGCCAGCCGGGCGATCTGGGCCTCGGCCCGCTTGCGCTCGGAAATGTCCTCCGAAACGCCGATCAGGTATTCAGGGTGGCCCTTGGCGTCGAGGATGGCGCGCTTCTTGGTGCGCAAAGTGACGACCGCGCCGTCGCGGCGAGGGATGTTGTCCTCCTCGACGATCTTTACCTCTCCGGAGGCGAAGACCTCGAGATCGCGGTCCCGGTAGGTGGCGGCAAGGTCGGGTTGGTAGAAGTCGGCGTCGGTCTTGCCGATCATCTCCTCACGGGAATAGCCAAGCATCTGTTCGCCGGCCCGGTTGAGCAGAACGTAGCTGAGGTCGCTGGCGCGTTTGACGAAGACCACGGCCGGCATGGATTCGACGATCTCGGTCATGAACTTGCGGGCCCGCTGGGCCTCGTCGTTGGCCTCGGCCAGCGCCTTGGCGACCCGGCGGTTGGCGTCGCTGGAGGCCTGCAGCAGCTCCAGGATGGTGCCCACGCCCTCATAAAGACCGTCCTGGGTGACGATGAAGCCAGTAAGCAGTTCCGATGGCCGGGCAGACAGGCTGTCGGCGGTAAAGTCAGCCAGCGGCACGTCGACGTCGACCAGCAGCGGCTGGTGGTTCATCAGCTCCGAGATCGGCCGGCGGGCATAGAGCGCCCGGCCGTACTCCGCAGCCATGCGCAGGAAAAAGCTGTTGCGGTCGAGCAGGCCGACGGGTCGGTTCACCTCATCGACCACGGGGATGATCAAGGTGTCGGGTTCATTGCGGAACCGCTCATACAGGACGCCGCCGTAGTCCTCCGACCGCGCCGGGACGACAGGATTGAAGGCGTCACGCAGTTTCAACATCAACACACCTCCACTCGGCCGGAGAGGTGTGACGGTCTGGAACTAACGCTCGCCTAATTCGGGCGGCCGAATGAGCGCCGTCATTTAAAATTCACCGCGGCGTCACAGTCGTGGACGGATTCCTAATCAGGAGATCCTGCCCGTATACTGTCCGACGACTGACGAACGCTGACTGCCTATTCGGCCGCCACCAGCCTGGGGCTGGAGACCATGCTCTCCAGGCGGCCGCGGATCAGATCCTCGGCCTCGCTGATGATGCGGTCGATCAGGTCCTTGCAGCTGGGAATGTCGTCGATGATCCCCTGGACCATACCGGCCGACCAGATGCCGCCATCGGTGTCGCCGTTGGCCAGCGCATCACGACCGCGGGTGCCGGCCACAAGGTGCATGACGTCCTCGAACTTGGCGCCGCCGGCGCGCTCGATCTGGACCACTTCCTGGCTGACCTGGTTGCGCATGACGCGGGCGGTGTTGTGCAGGGTGCGGAAGATCAGGTCGGTCTGGCGCTCGTCGTTGGCGACCATCTGGACCTTGAAGCTGTCCGGGATCGGGGCCTCCTTGGTGACGCAGAAGCGGGTGCCCATGTTGATGCCGTCGGCGCCCAGCGCCAGGGCCGCGACCAGACCGCGCGCGTCGCCGAAGCCGCCGGACGCCAGCATCGGGATCTTCACCTTGTTGGCGGCGGCCGGAATGAGGATCAGGCCGGGGATGTCGTCTTCACCCGGGTGACCGGCGCATTCGAAGCCGTCGATGGAGATGGCGTCGACGCCCATCCGCTCCGCCGACAGGGCGTGGCGGACGGCGGTGCATTTGTGGATGACCTTGATGCCGTGTTGCTTGAAGTGGTCGACGTGCTCCTGCGGCTTGTAGCCGGCGGTCTCCACCATGGTGATGCCGCTCTCAATGATGGCGGCGCGGTATTCGGCGTAGGGCGGCGGCTTGATGGCCGGCAGGATGGTCAGGTTCACGCCGAACGGCTTGTCCGTCAGATCCTTGGTGCGCTGGATCTCCTTGGCCAGTTCCTCGGGCGTCGGCTGGGTCAGGGCGGTGAGAAAGCCCAGCGCTCCGGCATTGGCGACGGCGGCGACCAGTTCGGCCTTGCCGACCCATTGCATGCCGCCCTGGGCGATGGGGTGTTCAACGCCGAACAGCTCGGTAAAGCGGGTGCGGATGGCCATGGTGCGTCTCCCAAACGTTTGTTGGGACGACTTTATCCGGGCGTCACCCCGCGTCAGGCAAGCGCGATTTCAGCCGCCCCTGGCGACCTCGCGCGACAGCAGGGCTTCCAGGCCCAGGAGCAGGGGCGCGGCGCCCTGGGGGTCGAGCCCCGTCTGGCTAAGGGTGCGTATGGCGTTGATATGAACGGCAATCGGCGCGGCCTCGAGCCGGCCGTACCTGCGCTGGCGGTCAGTCAGGTCGCACAGGCTCCAGGCCGCCTTGCCGAGCAGCGGCAGGTCAGGCGGGCAGATGTCGATGATGGCGGACGAAGCCCTGTAGATGGCTTCCAGCCAGGACTCGTCTTTCGCGTCGGCCTGGGCCGCTTCAAGCACGGCGATGGCCTCCATCAGCAGGGCGCGGCCCTCGTCTCGCAGGCCGGCGGTCTCGGCTTCGGCCCCGCGCAGGGCGGCGAGGACAGTCCTGCCGCCGCTCTCGCCAACCATCTTCGAGAGGTTGGAGACGCGGCGGATGATGATGGCGGCGCTCACGGTTTGATCTCCATGGAAGCCGCAGCATCGCGCGAAGAGGTTGCCGGACCGCGAAGACGGTCGGCGCGGCGCTCTTTCTGCCCGGCAGGGAGGTCGCTGACCTCGTTGAAGCGTCGATCCGGGCCGGCATAGGCGTCGGACTGGACGAAGGGGCGAGGATCACGGGCCATCCACAGGATGCGCTCGAGCAGGACGGCAGCGGTGATCGGCCGCGCGATGATGAAGTTGGCGCCGCAGTCCCGGGCCTTGGCGACCTGGGTGGCGCGGGTATGGCCGGAGATCATCAGCACAGGGGTGAAGGCATTGGGCTCCAGACTGGACCGCCGCAGCCAGGAGACCAGGTCGTAGCCGTCGGGGCCCGGCATGTCGCAATCAACGATCAGCAGGTCGACTGTCTGGGTCTTGAGGATCTCGACCGCCGACCGGGCGTCCGGGCACTGGTGGCGGGCCTTGATGCCGAAACCGAGCAGGGTCTGGGTCGTCAGGCGAAGGGAAAAGTTGTTGTCGTCGACGACCATGACGATGGCGCGCGACAGGTTGAAGATCGTGCCATTGGCCAGGCCCGTCTCGCCTGCCACCGGTGTCGCCGCTCCACTTGAAAGCGCCATTCGTCTCCCCACCCCGGGGGCAACCTGCCCAACCTGGGTGACCGAACGGTAAACGAATGAACGAGCCCACCCGACTTGAGGGCACAAAAGCTCAATCTGATGGGCCTGGCGTCGACCGAAACTGGAGGTTCGTCTCCCCTGCCCCCCCCCGCATGGCGCGGTCACAGGCGCCGTTACATCAACGGCCCCCTCTACTACCCCGGAACACACTGCCGTTTGGAGACCTTGAGGTCGGCCTCGGCCTTGGCCGCCGCGCCGCCG
>JANPKF010000440.1:0-1546 GCA_031425895.1 Caulobacteraceae bacterium
GGCTTTCGAGCTCTAGAGTACGGATACGCCCGCCCTCACAGGCGGGCGTTTTCCGTTTCAGCGCTCGACGATCCACTTGGCGCAGTCTTTCACGTCGCCCTCCAGGATCCGGAGGAATTCGGCGTCACCGCTGGCGCTGCGGGTGTTGGTGTAGAAGGTGTTGCGGCTGTTGGCGCTCTCGACCGCCACATTGCGATAGCCGTCGCCCATGCCGCCAATAATCTCATTGAAGCCGTTTCGGGCGCCCATCACCTGCGGATCGTTGATCCCCTTTGCGGCCTGGAAATTCATCAGGCTGGCGAAGGCCAGGTAGCAGTAGCCGGCGTAGCTTGGCGGAGTAGCGAGGGTGATCTTCCAGCCCGGCCCTGCCAGGAACGGCCCGGCATAGGTCAGGTCGGGCGGACGGGTGTCGGCGTTGAACCAGCCCTCGCAGCCGAAGAGATCCCGCTGAATGGCCTTGACCTGATCCGCGCCGCTCATCGCGTCATAGACAGCGATCCGGGCGAGCATGGCGTCGGTCAGGGTTCTGTTCCACGGATCGGCGTCTGGCCGGGTATGGCTGAGGGCTCTGATCGCATCCAGCCGCTGGAGGTATTCGACCTGCGGCTTGTCCCCCCGCGCCTGAACCAGGCCGTTCCAGCGGGACAGGGCGATGGCGCACCCGCCAAGCTGCGCCGGCGGCGCCTCGGCCTTGACCGAGACGGCGGCCGCCGTCGGTCGGGCCACCGCCAGACAGGTCATGAGAGCGACGATAGCGGCCAGGGCCGGGACAGGACGCATGTTTGTAAACTCCCCGGCAAGCCCGATCCCTCCAGCCGATCAGATCGCAACCGCCGCGGCGACGACCATAAGGGGGGCACGATCGGCGGCTTGCGAAACCGGGCGACGCATGGCCCCCTGCGAAAAACGGGGAACGGGTGATGGGCAAGGACTGGATGCGCAACGGCTGGCTGGCGCTGGCGCTGCTCGGCGCCGCCTTGCTGGCCTGGCAGGGGACAATCACGCCCAAGGCCGCGCCGGCCTCGACGCCGGCCGGCCAGTTCTCGACCGAACGCGCCCTGCGCGACATCGCCGTCATCGCTCGCGAACCGCACCCCATCGGCTCACCGGCCAACGCCAGGGTCCGCGACTATCTGCTCGGCCGGATGACGCAACTGGGCCTCTCGCCCGTCGTTCAGGAGACCGACGCCCTCTCCTTCTCGCCCGACTATCCGCAGTGGCTGGCCGGCGCCCGGGTGCAGAACCTGATCGGCGTCCTGCCCGGCAAGGACCGGGGCCTGCCGCCCCTGGTTCTGATGAGCCACTACGACAGCGCCCCCGGCTCGCCCGGCGCGGCCGATGACGCCACCGCCGTGGCCGTCACCCTCGAAATCATCCGCAACCTCCAGGCCACGAAAACCCAGCCAGCCCGGGATATCGTCGTCCTCATCACCGACGGCGAGGAATGGGGCCTCAGCGGCGCCGAGGCCTTCTTCAAGCAGCACCCCCTCGCCAGACGCACCGGCCTGATCATCAACATGGAGGCGCGCGGCGGCGGCGGCCGGGC
>JANPKF010000441.1:0-2246 GCA_031425895.1 Caulobacteraceae bacterium
CGCGGCCGTTGAGCACGGCGCGGGCCCGGGCGGCCGTGGCCAGCGCGGCGGCGCAACGCGGCGACACCCCGGTGTCGAAGTCGGCCGACTCGCGGGTGCCGCGAACGATATCCACCACATAGGATCCGATCTCCTCGGTCAGGCGGATCGAGGCCAGCAAATCGGCGATGGCCGCCAGTTCGGCCCCGTCGACCACCTTCTCCACGCCCATCTCGACTGGATCAGGCTGGCCAGTGCGCCCCCCGAAACGAGCGACGATGGCCTTCTCCTCGGCGGCGCTGGGATAGCTCAGCGTCTGCTTGAACAGGAACCGGTCCAGCTGCGCCTCGGGCAGCGGATAGACGCCCTGCTGCTCGATGGGGTTCTGGGTGGCCACCACCATGAACCGCTCGCCCAGCTCATGCCGCTTGCCGTCCAGGGTCACCGTGCGCTCCTGCATGGCTTCCAACAGGGCGGCCTGGGTCTTGGGCGGGGTGCGGTTGATCTCGTCGGCCAGCAGCAGGTCGCAGAAGATCGGGCCCCGCGTCAGGGTGAAGCTGCTGGTCTGGAAGTTGAAGATGTTGGCCCCGACGATGTCGCCGGGCATCAGGTCCGGCGTGAACTGGATGCGGCCGAAACTCACCCCCAGCGTCCGGGCGAAGGTCTGGGCCAGCAGGGTCTTGGCCGTTCCCGGCGGTCCCTCCAGCAGGATGTGGCCCTTGGCCAAGAGGGCGATCAGCATCAGGTCGACGGTGTCGGTCTGGCCGACCACCGTCTTGGCGATTTCAGCGCGGATGCGGCTCGCCAGTCCTTGCACGTCAGCGACGTTCACGGGTCATCTCCAGTCTCCAGGAATACAGGCGGCGTGCGGCGGTGAGCGCCTCGCCGATGTCTTTGGCCGCGGCCGCCTTGGCGCGCAGCTGGGTAAAGGGGGTCAGGCCCGCCTGCGCCGACAGCCGGTCGAGCAGGGCTTCCAGCTCCGCGTCGCTCAGCGCATGCGGCGCGCCGACCGCCCGCGCCGCCTCGCTCCGCACCCACAGGGCATAACGTTCGACCATGGCATGCTCGCGCCGCGCCAGGCGGATCAGGGCGGCGGTGTTGTCGGCCAGCCCGCGCTTGCCCAGGGCGATGGCGCGCGGCTTCTCGATCGCCGGCCCGAACCGGCCCATGGCCTGCATGGCCAGCAGCAGGGCAGCCAGACCCAGCGCCAGGGTCACCCCCAGGAAGGGCGGCTGCAGCATCGCCTCCAGCATGCCCTTGCGGTTCTGAAGACCGTTCAGGGAGACATCGAACACGACCCGGCGGTCGCCCCGCGCCAGGCCCAGGATCTTCAGGCCGGCCAGGGCCGTCGCCTTGTCGCTGATCCCCTGGGTGTTGATCAGATCCGGATCGGACAGCAGCCAGCTGTCGCCCTTGCGGGCCAGCACCACCCCGCCGCCCTCGGCGACCAGCACCGGCCGCCAGTCCTTGCCGAGCTTCAGCATACGCAGCTGGTCGATCTTGCCGGTGGTGGCGAACAACGTCCCATCGGCCCGTAGCAGGCGGCGGAACCTGTTGGTCTGGTCTTGTCCCAGCCGGGTCGCGTCGGCGGCTTTGGCAGCCTTTGTCGGCGTCTCGCCGTCCTGGTCGTCGTCCGCCTCAGGCTCCTCCAGGACTCTGGTGACCATGCCCGAAGGGACCAGATCGCGGCCCCGGACCCAGCCGGTATGGGTCGGATGCCGTCCCGGCGCCCACTTGCCCAGCACGATCAGACGATCGCCGTCGTAGACAACCGCGTTCAGCGCCTCGGCCGTGGCATAGGGCTCGGGAGCAAGGACCAGCAGCGGCTTGTCACCGCCCGCCGTATAGCCGGTGCGGTCGATCGCCACCTCGACGCCATCGGCCCGCAACAGCTCGATGATCCCGGCATAGCCGACGGCCGAGCGCGACAGGGCGTGGGCCCCGCCGTTGTCGCCTTTCTTGAAGTCGTCCCCGAAGGCGCCCATCACCAGGCTGCCGATGAAGGCCAGCACGCCGATCACCACCAGCCAAATGACCAGCACCGGCGAAAAAGGATTGGACCCGCGCTTGCCCGCGCGGCGGCCGGGAACCAGGGTCATGACCAGGTCCCCGAGAAGACCAACTGCTCATAGGCCTCGCGGGCCTGCAGCCAGCCGGCCTCGTCGACGGGCCGGCCGCCGAAGAAGCTGCGCTCGACGATCTCCGCGATCAGGCCGACGGCGGGCCTGGCCCTGTCCGGCAGGTCCGGCCGGGCGGCGCTGGCGCGG
>JANPKF010000442.1:0-2412 GCA_031425895.1 Caulobacteraceae bacterium
GGCCCTTGACGATCAGGTCCAGCGCCGAGCCCTGGGTGTAGTCCCCCGCGGCCACGAAGTTCACCCGGTCTTCCGAGATCAGCCGGTGGATCTTGGAGTGGTCGTTGGGCTCGTTGCGCGGGTCGTAGACCGCGATCGAGAAGCCGCCCTTGGTGTGCATCATCTTCATGGTCGGCACGTCGGTGTCGCCGTCGCCGACGAAGATCATCCGCTCGAACGGCACCGGACGCTCGTCGTCGGGCATGAAGCGGTTGATCGCCTCGTGCTCCCAGTTGTTGTGCACGCCCTTGTTGATGCGGAACAGGTACTGGGTCTTTGTGGTGTAGTTGATCCCCACGGCAGGCCACTCGGCCTCGCCCTCGTCGTTGTAGACATAGTGGCTGGCGAAGACGTGCTCGAAGGCCGGATAGATGGGGCAGCCCTCGACCATCTCCTGCAGGCCGGACGAGAGGATAAAGTGCTGGATCTTCAGGCCGTAGTTGGCGCCGAAGGCGTTGATGCGGTCGAACCAGCTCATGTCGCGCAGGCCGTCGAACAGCAGCACGCCCTCACCGTGCTTCTGCAGCATTTCCTTGGTCACCGTCAGTCCGGCCTTGCGCGCCGTCTGCAGCATCAGCTGCATGTACATCAGGATGTCGTCGCCATCGGACTTGATGGTCTGCGGCCGGACCGTGTCGTTCCAGAACTCCTTGGGCGTCAGGCCGAGCGCCGGAATGAAGCTGGTCTCCTGCATGTTGCCCCGCGCGAGGGTGCCGTCGAAGTCGTAGATGATGGCGGTCTGGAGGAGCTTGGACATGAAGGACTCTGGGAGCGCTCTAATGGCGGTTGCCTGGAGGGACTGTGAATCACCTTTCCGGGGCGGTTGGCAAGGTTTGCGCGCCGTGAGCCCGGTGAGTGCGCCTCAATCCAGCGGGATAGACGGCCCTAGATCGTCGAGCATCCTGGAGACGAGAGTCCCGGCCGCGACATCCGGATAGGCCTCGCCGATCATCGCCAGCAGCCAGTCGCGGACTTCTGAAGTGGTTACGCAGTCACGCCCCTCGCCAAGCACCAGCAGATCCATGAGCGGCGGATCGCCGTCGCCGGGCAGCGGCAGGATGTAGGGCAGACCGACGAGCTGGCGACAGCCGAGCCGGCGGTAGAAGTCCTTGCGACGTTTGCGGATAGCGCGGTCCGCAGACGCCTCACGCTCGGAGTCCACCTCGATCAGCAGCCTGCGGTCGCCAAGCGTGTCGGCGACCGCGCTGAACAGGGCGGCCCCCAGCCCGGAGCCCCGCATGTCCTCGCGGGAAAACAGATAGTCGAGCAGCGAGACCCCGGCGCTTTCGCAATCAAAGATCACCGCCGCCGCGACCAGCGCCCCCTCATGCCAGGCGCCATGGATGCGGTAGCGACCCTGCCGGGCAAGCTCGATGACGGCGGCGCGCGTCCGCCGCTCGCGCGCCGGGATCGAGGCCTCGTAGATGGCGAACAGGGCCTCGGCATCGGCCCCATCGGCCAGATCGACGGCGCCGAAGGTCCAGATGACCGCTACTCCGCCGCCGCAGCCTTCGGCGCCCGCCTAACCTCGACGACCCGCACCCGCGTGCCATCCAGCACCAGGGCCAGTTCGCCGCGCTTCAGCTTCAGGGCGTCCGTCCCGAAGGCGTCCTTGCGCCAGCCGGTCAGGGCGCCGACGTCGGCGTTGTCGTCGTTGGCGATCTTTTCGAGGTCAGAGACCGTGGCGATCAGCTTCGACGCCACGCCGGAGTCCTCGGCCCGGGCCTTGAGCAGGACCTTGAGCAGCTCGACCACCGCGCCGGCGGCCGGGTTGTGGCTGGTCTTCTCGCGCTCGACGACGGGGGCGTAGGCCTCCGGATCGCGCAGGGCTTCCTTGATGGCGGCCATCAGGTCGGGGCCGAACTTGGAGCCCGAGAAGCCTTTCGGCACCCCGCGCAGCCGGTCCATGGCCGCCGCGTCGGTCGGGGCCTGGGCGGCCAGTTCGTCCATGGCGTCATCCTTGAGAATGCGCCCGCGAGGCTGGTCGCGGCTCTGGGCCGTGCGTTCGCGCCAGGCGGCGACCGCCTTGAAGACGGCCATGTACTTGGCCGAATGCTTGCGCGGACGCAGGCGCTTCCAGGCGTTCTCCGGATTGACGTCATAGAGCTCCGGATCGATCAGAGCTTCCATCTCTTCCTCGACCCAGGCGAGGCGGCCGGCCTTCTCGAGCGTGCCGCGAAGGATCGGATAGAGGCGCGCCAGATGGGTGACGTCGGCGATGGCGTAGGTCAGCTGGTTGTCGCTGAGCGGCCGGCGGCTCCAGTCTGTGAAGCGGCTCGACTTGTCGAGGTCGATCTTCAGCATCTGACGGACCAGGGCGTCATAGGCGATCTGCTCGCCGAAGCCCGCGGCCATGCCGGCGATCTGGGTGTC
>JANPKF010000443.1:0-4031 GCA_031425895.1 Caulobacteraceae bacterium
GCTCGAGGGCGTCAGCATCGGCGGCGGCGGCAGCACCCACAAGAACGCGCCCTTCGCCATCGGTCAGACGCATCTGATCCTGACGCTGTTCTTCATGTTCGTTTCGACGGCCTTTGTGGCCAACGTCGTCGTCCGTGACGACGAGACGGGCTTTGGCGGCATCCTGCGGTCGACCCAGGTCAAGCGGTTCGACTACCTCTATGGCCGCTTCACCGGCGCCGTCCTGGCCGCCGCCCTGGCCTTCCTGGCCGTGCCGCTGGGCTTCGTGATCGGCAGCCTCATGCCGTGGGTCGACGCCGAGACGCTCGGTCCGCTGACGCTGCAGCCGTTCGTGTTCAGCTATTTCGCCCTGGCCCTGCCCAACATCCTGCTGACCTCGGCGCTGTTCTTCGCCCTGGCCACCGTCACCCGCTCGATGATGTGGACCTATGTCGGGGTGATCGCCTTCCTGGTGCTCTACACCGTCACCCAGATCATCCTCGACAAGCCCGAGCTTGAACGGGTCACGGCGATGTGGGAGCCGCTGGGCCTTGGGGCCTACTTCCTGACCACCAAATACTGGACCGCCACCGAGCGAAACCTGCTGGTTCCGGTCCTGGAGGGCATCCTTCTCTACAACCGGATCTTCAGCCTGATCCTGTCGGCGGCCGTGCTCGCCCTGCCGGCCCTGCTGTTCCGTTTCACGCCCGGCGCCGCGTCCGGCAAGCGCGCCAAGCAGGCCCGCATCGCCGCCGCCGCCGCCCCGACCGCCCCGCCGCCGACCGCGCGGCGCAGCCTGCCCAAACCCAGCTTTGGCGCCGGCTCGGCCTGGGCCCAGCTGCGCATCCGCACCCGTCTCGACATGGGTCAGGTGTTCGGAAGCCCCGCCTATCTGGTTCTGCTGGCGCTCGGGCTGTTCAACGCGTCGGCGGCCCTGTGGGGCGTCACCGAACAGACCGGCTACGGTGGCGTGGTCCACCCGCTGACCCGGGTGATGATCCCCGCCCTGATGGGCAGCTTCAGCCTGATCCCCATCATCATCGCCATCTACTACGCGGGCGAGCTGGTCTGGCGCGAACGGGAGAAGAAGACCCACGAGATCATCGACGCCTCGCCGGCGCCCGACTGGACGTTCGTGGCTCCCAAGACCCTGGCCATATCGCTGGTCCTGATCTCCACCCTGCTGATCAGCGTGCTGGCCGGCGTCGCCATGCAGGCGATCAAGGGCTACGGCAATTTCGAGCTGGACAAGTGGTTCGTCTGGTACGCCGTGCCCCAGGCCCTGGACTGGATCCTGCTGGCCGCCCTGGCCGTCTTCGTCCAGACCATCAGCCCGCACAAGTTCGTCGGCTGGGGCCTGATGGTCCTCTACCTGATCGCCAGCATCACGCTGGGCAACCTCGGCTTCGACCATATCCTCTACACCTACGGGGCCATCCCCAATGACGGCGGCTTCGGCACGCCGCTGTCGGACATCAACGGCCTCGGCAAGTTCTGGATCGGCGCCTGGATCGCCCGCAGCTACTGGTCGCTGATCGCCCTGCTGCTGCTGGTCCTCAGCTGGGGCCTGTGGCGGCGCGGAACGGAGACCCGCCTGTGGCCGCGGATCGCCCGCCTGCCGCACCGGCTGATGAGCGGCGCCGGACTGCTGTTCCTGGTCGCCGTGGTCGGCGCGGGCGGGGTGGGCGGCTACATCTACCTCAACACCAATGTCTGGAACGATCACCGCACCCGCATTGACGACGAGAAGTGGACGGCGGAGTACGAAAAGACGCTGATCGTCGAGCGCAAGTTCGACAAGGTCCCGCAGCCCAAGATCCAGTCGATGAAGCTGGACGTCGACCTGCGCCCCCACCAGCCGAGCCTGAAGGTCACCGGCACCTACGTCATCAGGAACATGACGACCGAGGACCTTAAGGAAATCCACGTCCGGTTCGACCGCGACCTCAAGGTCCAGGGGCTGAGCATCCAGGGCGGCCGGCCGAAGGAGACGCTGGCCCGCTTCAACTACCGCATCTTCGCCCTCGACAAGCCGATGAAGCCCGGTGACGAGCTGACCATGAGCTTCATTACCGAGCGCTCGCAGAAGGGCTTCAAGAACAGCGGCAACGAACGCCGGGTCGTCGATAACGGGACGTTCGTCAACTCCATGGAGTTCGCCCCGGCCCTGGGCATCTGGGCGGGCGACGGACTGCAGGACCGGGCCAAGCGTCGCAAGTACGGCCTCAACCCCGACCTGCCGATGGCCAAGCTGGGCGACGTGCCGTCACGCCAGTTCAACTACCTGCGCCACGACGCCGACTTCATGACCTCGGATATCACCATCACCACCGAGGCCGACCAGACGCCGATCGCGCCCGGCCGCCGGATCAGCGACCGGATCATCGACACCCCGACCGGCAAGCGTCGCCAGGCGCATTTCGTCACCGCCGCCCCGGTCATGCCCTTCTTCTCGATCCAGTCGGCGCGCTACGCGGTGAAGCGCCAGACCTACAAGGGCATCGAGCTGGAGATCTATTACTGGCCCGATCACGCCTACAACATCGACCGCATGTTCACGGCGATGAAGACCTCGCTGGACTACTATCAGGCCAACTTCAGCCCCTACCAGTTCGACCACCTGCGGTTCATCGAATTCCCGGCCTATGCCGACTTCGCCCAGGCCTTCGCCGGCACCATGCCGTGGTCGGAGAACCTGTTCTTCATCGCCGACTACCGCGATGCCGAGAAGATCGACATGGTCACCTATGTCGGAGCCCACGAGATCGGCCACCAGTGGTGGGCGCACCAGGTCGTCGCTTCCGACCAGGAGGGCATGACCATGACCTCCGAGACGCTGGCCCAGTACAGCGCCCTGCGGGTCATGAAGAACCTCTATGGCGATGACCAGATCCGCAAGTTCCTGAAATACGAGCTCAACAGCTACCTGCGGGCTCGTGGCGGACAGGCGCTGGAAGAAAAGCCGCTGGTCCGGGTCGAGGGCAGCCAGGGCTACATCCACTACCGCAAGGGATCCCTGGTCATGTACCGGCTGGCCGAGGAGATCGGCGAGGACAAGGTCAACGACGCCCTCGCCCAGTTCCTGAAGGATCACGCCTTCAAGGGCGCGCCCTACCCGATCTCCACCGATCTGGTGAAGCTGTTCCGTGAACGGGCCCCCGCCGACAAGCAGGACCTGATCACCGACCTCTTCGAGAAGATCACCCTCTATGACGTCAAGGTCACGGACGCCAAGGTGACCGCCCGCAAGGACGGCCGGTTCGATGTCACGATGACGGTCGATGCCAAGAAGCTCTACGCCAAGGGCAAGGGCGAGGAGACCGCCGCGCCGATGAACGAGATGCTGGATATCGGCGTCTTCACCCAGCAGCCGGGCAAGAAGGGTTTTGGCAAGGCCAATGTCCTGGTGCTGGAGCGCAAGGCCATCCGCACCGGCAAACAGACCCTGACCTTCACCGTCGCCAAAAAGCCGGTCTGGGTCGGCGCCGATCCCTACAACATCCTCATCGACCGCAACTCGGACGACAACCTGTTCAAGATCGGCAGCTGACCCCCGGACCGCGCGAAAGACCAAATTCTCCCCCCGCGCGCGGGGGGAGGACCGCTCTGGAGCCTTCAAGCGACAGAGCAGGAGGGGGGTAACCCCGTTTCAAGAGGAACCTCCCGGCCGCCGGTGGGCCCGCCTCCTGATTTCTCGCTCAGGCTCGAAATCTGTCCTCCTCCCGCTTCGCGGGGGGAGAGTTGCTATGGTCCGGCGCTCTATCGCGCCCCGAACAGCGCCGTGCCCACCCGCACGCTGGTCGCGCCAAAACGAACCGCGGTTTCAAAATCACCGCTCATTCCCATCGATAGCTTCTCGACCCCATTCCGCTCGGCGATCTTGCGAAGAAGCGCGAAATGCAGCCCGGCCGGCTCGGTCTCCGGCGGAATGCACATCAGCCCTTCGATGGTCAGGCCGAGGTCCCGGCAACGGGCAATGAACCCATCCGCTTCCGCCGGGGCGATACCCGCCTTCTGAGGCTCCTCGCCCGTATTGACCTGCACATACAGCC
>JANPKF010000444.1:0-1912 GCA_031425895.1 Caulobacteraceae bacterium
GTTTGGCGCCGCCTACGCCAACGTCCAGCCGCACTCTGGCTCTCAGGCCAACCAGGCAGTGTTCATGGCCCTGCTGAAGCCGGGCGACACCTTCATGGGCATGGACCTGGCGGCCGGTGGCCACCTGACCCATGGCAGCCCCGCCAACCAGTCCGGCAAGTGGTTCAAGCCGGTCAGCTACTCGGTGCGCCAGCAGGACCAGCTGATCGACTATGATCAGGTCGCCGAGGTCGCCGCCGCCGAGAAGCCGAAACTCATCATCGCCGGCGGCAGCGCCTACAGCCGCGTCATCGATTTCGCCCGCTTCCGTCATATCGCCGACAGCATCGGCGCTTACCTGATGGTCGACATGGCCCACTTCGCCGGCCTCGTGGCCGCCGGTCACTACCCGAGCCCCCTGCCGCACGCCCATGTGGTCACCACCACCACCCACAAGACCCTGCGCGGCCCGCGCGGCGGCCTGATCCTCAGCAACGACGTGGATCTGGGCAAGAAGTTCAACAGCGCCATCTTCCCCGGCATCCAGGGCGGACCGCTGGAGCATGTCATCGCCGCCAAGGCCGTTGCCTTCGGCGAGGCCCTGCAGCCGTCCTTCAAGGATTACGGCGCCCAGATCATCGCCAATGCCGTGGCCCTGTCCGACAGCCTGCAGGCGGCGGGCCTGAACATCGTCTCGGGCGGCACCGAGAGCCATGTCATGCTGGTCGACCTGCGGCCCAAGAACGTCACCGGCGCCCTGGCCGAGAAGGCGCTGGAGCGCGCCCACATCACCACCAACAAGAACGGCATCCCGTTCGACCCGCTCCCCCCGACCAAGACCTCCGGCATCCGCGTCGGCACCCCGGCCGGCACCACCCGTGGCTTCGGGACCGACGAGTTCAAGCAGATCGGCAAGTGGATCGGCGAGGTTCTCGACGGGCTTTCGGGCAACGAGGCCGGCGATCCGGCGATCGAGGCCCGGGTGCGTGAAGAGGTCATCGCATTGACGAAACGCTTCCCGATCTACAACTAGTAGGGTCAGGCCCGCGGGGAGGGGCTACATCATGCGTTGCCCGTTCTGCGGACACATGGAAAGCCAGGTCAAGGACAGCCGCCCGTCGGAAGACGGCGCGGCCATCCGCCGCCGTCGTCTCTGCCCGGAATGCGGCGGCCGCTTCACGACCTTCGAACGTGTGCAGCTGCGCGAACTCACCATCCTGAAACGCTCCGGACGCCGCTCGCCGTTCGACCGCGAGAAGCTGGTCCGCTCGATCGCCATCGCCACCCGCAAGCGGCCGATCGACACCGAGCGGGTCGATCGCATGGTCAACGGCATCGTCCGCCAGCTGGAAAGCATGGGCGAAACCGAGCTGCCCAGCAGCGCGGTCGGCGAGATGGTCATGAAGGCGCTCAAGAGCCTCGATGATGTTGCGTATGTTCGGTACGCCTCGGTTTACCGTGACTTCCGCCACACGGACGACTTCGCGAAGTTCCTCTCCGACGAGGGGCTGAACGAGGAAGCGGAAGACTAGCCACACCCTCAACCACCGCTCATCCCGGCGAATGCCGGGACCCAGATCCAGAAGCGGTAGAGGGTGATTGGACAAAGATCATGGCAGACCATCATCGTTTCATGCGTTCCATCTGGGGCCCGGCATTCGCCGGGATGAGCGGGAAGGGGTAGAAATGCGCGTCACCCTGAAACTCGCGACCTCCCTCGACGGCCGGATCGCCACCGCCTCGGGCGAGAGCCGCTGGATAACCGGCCCGGCCGCGCGCGAGGAGGTGCATCGCCTGCGGGCCATGCATCAGGCCGTGCTGGTCGGGGTGGAGACCGCCATCGCCGACGATCCGGAACTGACCGTTCGTCTGCCAGGCTTCGTCGGCCTGCAGCCGGCGCGGGTCGTGCTCGACAGCCGCCAGCGGCTGCCGT
>JANPKF010000445.1:0-7835 GCA_031425895.1 Caulobacteraceae bacterium
ATATCCTGGTCAATAATGCCGGCGCCGCCTGGCTGGCCCCGTTCGACGACTTTCCGGAAAAGGGCTGGGACAAGGTCATGGACCTGAACGTCAAGACGCCCTTCTACCTGACCAGCGAACTGGCGCCTGAGTTGCGCGCCGCCGCCAGCTTCCAGCGGCCGGCGAAGGTGATCAACATCGCGTCCATCGACGGCATCGCGGTCAATCCGCAGGAGACCTATCCCTACGCCGCCAGCAAGGCCGGGCTGATCCACCTGACCCGCCGCATGGCCAAGACCCTGATCGCCGACAACATCGTCTGCAGCGCCATCGCGCCGGGGGCGTTCGCCAGCGAGATGAACATCGCCGCCCGCGACCAGACCGAGGCCGTCGCCTCCCGCGTGCCAGCCCGCCGCATCGGGACCGACGAGGATATGGCCGGGGCGGCCATCTATCTGGCCTCGCGGGCTGGAGACTATGTGGTCGGGGCGACACTGACCGTCGACGGCGGGGTGGCCTACTGCTGACCGTGCGTGCTTCGACATGCGACCTGCGGTCGCTGCTCAGCATGACCAGCTTTGTTCAATTCCACCCAAGCCAGTCATCCTGAGCAGCCCGCGCAGCGGGCGTGTCGAAGGACGCACCGACCTAGAAACTCCGCCGTCCGACCCGGCCCAGCGCGCCGACGGCCGCCGCGGCGAACTCGCCCGTGCGCCAGGCGGTTTCGCGATCCTGCGCCTGACCGCTGGCGGCGATGCGGGCCTCCAGGTCCATCAGGGTCCAGACCCACTGGCTGTTCTCAGGGCGGACGAAGAGGGCGAAGCCTTCGGTCGATGTGGGCATGGAAACCTCCCTTGTTGTCGGGAGACCTTGGCCCGGGCCCGTGGAGCGCGTTCAGCGGGCGCGGCGCCGATTCGGTGCAGACGGCTCAGGCCAGCGGTAGTCTCACCTCGAAGCGGGCGCCCGAACTGCAGGGCGCAGCGGAGATCGTCGCGTGACTGGCGGCCAGCAGGGACCGGGCGATGGAGAGGCCCAGGCCCGTGCCGCCGTCGGCCCTGTGGCTGGTGAAGAAGGGTTCGAACAGGCGCTCTCGGTTGGCCTCGGCGACGCCGGGGCCGTCGTCCTGCACCGCGAGGCAGAGCTGGCCGGCCTCGACGGCGGCCGACAGCAGGACCGACCTGGCGCCGGCCTGACGGCTGTTTTCCAGCAGGGTGGTGAGCACCGCCTCGATGGTGGCTTCGGGCACGGCCACGGCCGGCAGATCGTCGGTCAGATCGATGGTGACCTGCAAGGCAGGCTGGCTGTCGGCGACCCGGCGGGCGGCGGGCAGCAGGTCGACGGCGGCGCCGGCTTCCGGCCGGGCCATGTCGGCGCGGGCCATGTCGAGCAGGCGGGTGACCAGCTGGGTCAGGCGGGCGTTGTCGGCGGCGATGTTGTCGAGGAAGCGGCGGCGCTCCTCGGCGCTCATGGACTCGAAGTGGTCTTGCAGGAGTTCGACGGCGCCGCCGATGCCGGCCAGGGGTGTCTTGAACTCGTGGCTTACGGCGGCGGCGAAGTCGCGCAGGTAGCGGCTGCGGGTCTCGATGGCCTCGGCCATCTCGCGGAAGTCCTCGTACAGGGCGCGGATCTCGACGGCGGCGGTGCGCGGGGTCTCAGGCACGTCGCCCCGGCCGGCGGTGACCTCCCGGGCGGCGCGGCTCAAGGCGACGATGGGCCGGCTGATACCGCGCGAGACGATGCCGGCCATCAGGATCAGCAGGGCGACGATCAGCACCAGGCCGAAAACGATCTTGCCGCGATCCTCATAGACGCCCCGGAACAGCGCCCGGGGCGATCGCGACATCAGGAGGACGGCTCGGACCCGGCCCTGCGCGATCACCGGGCGGGCGTGGTGGATGCGGATGGTCGAGGCGCGGGACAGCCACTCGTAGTGGCTGTCGGGGCGGTAGTCGCTGTTGTCGCGCAGCACCGTGGCCGGCTGTCCGTTGAGCGCGGCCCTGACCTCGGGCAGGGCGGAGAGATCGCCACCCCGGCCGTAACCGCGCACCACCTGCCCCCGACTGTCGAGCATCAGGATGGAGGCCAGGGTGGTCTTGACCGTCCCGTCGATGACCGGGCCCAGGTCCTCGGCGGCCTGAATGGCGGCGGCGTCGGGCGCGGCGCTGGTGCGGCGCGCGGGCGGGCGCTCGGGCAGGATGGGGCTGTCCGACAGATCGATGGTCGTGCGTTCGGGCCGGTAGTAGTCGTCCGCCTTGGTATCGGCCGGCGCCGGCGGCGGCAGGCCGGGCCAGCGGGCGGCGGAGGCCGCCGCCAGAGCGGCGCCCTGCGCAACGAGCTCGGCCTCGGTCTGGCGGACCAGGGTGTTTTCGTAGACGCGCAGGCCCACGGCGCTGAACACCGGCATGGCGGCCACGAACAGCAGCACGCCGAGCAGGATGGTGCGCAGCTTCAGCGCCGGCCAATGCCGTTTGATCACCGCCTTGAGCCTTTGGATCAAGTCAGCCCGCCTCTCCCCTGCCCGTCTTCGCCCTTGCAGGGCCCCAGGCGATAGCCGACGCCGGCCCTGGTCTCGATGACGTCATGGCCGCCGAGCGCGGCGAACTTGCCCCGCAGGTTGCGGACATGACTGTCGATGGTGCGGTCGGTGATGGCGAAGCCTGGGCCGTGCAGGCGGTCGATGATGGCGTCGCGGGTGAAGACCCGGGTCGGGGCGGCGGCCAGGGCCTTGAGGATCCCGAACTCGGTGACGGTCAGGGCGACCTCCTGACCGGCCCAGGTCGCGGTCCAGCCGTCGGTATCGAGGGTCAGGCGGCCATGGCTGACCAAAGTGCCGGGCGCGGCGACCGGAGCAGCGGCGGCCTGCGAGCGGCGCAGGATGGCGCTGATGCGGGCGGTGACCTCGCGGGGGCTGAACGGTTTGACGACATAGTCGTCGGCCCCGAGCTCGATTCCGAGCACGCGGTCGATCTCGTCGTCGCGGCTGGAGAGGAAGAGGATCGGGGTATTGCCCTGCGCCCGCAGGCGGCGACAGACCTCCAGGCCGTCGAGACGCGGCATATTGATGTCGAGCACCACCAGGTCGGGGGCCTGTTCCTCGACCGCCGCCAAGGCCGCGACGCCGTCCTCGGCCTGGCGGGTGGCGTAACCGGCCTTGGTCAGGGCGAAGTCGAGCAGTTCGCGGATGTGGGGGTCGTCGTCGACGATCAGGATGGAGCGGGACATGGCGGGCATCATTCCGAAGGCTGGGCGAAGGTCAATGTCGCGCGTGTGGACGGCGGGGGTCATCGGCGGGGCTCCTGCGGGGGCGTGTTGGGATTGGAGACGGTGTCAGGCCGGGTGGTGGCCGAAGCGACGGGGGGCGGCGGCGGCGTGACCGGCTGCTCGACGGTTGGGATGTCGACCGGCTTCGGCGGTGGCGCGGGTGGCGGGCGCCAGTCGCGCAGGTCGGGCCGGCCGGCGGCGAGGATGGCTTCCGCCTCGGCCAGGCGACGATGTCCGCGCCAGGTCCAGGCCCCTTCCTGTCGCTCGCGCAGTTGCGCCATCGCGCCCCAGCGTCGGCCGGTGAGCATCTGCTGGTAGGCGGGCGGCAGACCGGGTTGCTGTTCCAGCCGGGAGACGGGCATGAGGCCTGAGTCCCCGAGCCGGTTCATGTAGTCGACATCGAGGGTGGCGCCCGTGCCGTCCATCTCGCGGGCGTGGCGGAGGTTCCAGTCGGCGGCGATCTCGCCGCTGTCGACGACGGCGAAGACCAACAGGACCAGCGCGGCGGCGGCGGCGCAGCAGTTGATCAGCCAGGCGGCCGTCTTCTCGCGCAGCAGGCGCCAGCCGATGAGCACGAGACCGACCGCCACCAGTCCCATCCAGGCCAGGGCGGCGATGCGCATGCGGGTGAGATCGAAGCTGTCGATGTAGAGCAGGGTCCGCTGGATGGAGAAGACGACCAGCAGGACGTTCTGGCCCACCCAGGCGGCGACCAGCCAGCGGACCAGCGGTCGGCGGCTGGTCTCGGATCCGGGCGCCATGGCGACGAGCACGAAGAGGCCGGCCAAGAGAGCGGTGACGATGAGCGGATAGGCGCCGCGATGGGCGTATTCGGCCAGAGTGTGCTGGGCCGGCAATCGCGCGCCGCTCCACAGGAACGCCGCGTCGAGGCCGTTCTGCAAGGCGAACAGGGCGTTGAAGACAATCAGCGACAGGGTGATCGAGGCGGCGTTGACGCCGGGCAGGTTCGCGTCCGTGCGGGCGGCCGGAATGGCGATCGGTCGGCGCAGATGGACGGGGCGGAGGAGGGCAAAGGCGGCAAGTGCGGTGGCGAC
This sequence comes from Caulobacteraceae bacterium, assembly GCA_031425895.1. Lineage (GTDB taxonomy): Bacteria > Pseudomonadota > Alphaproteobacteria > Caulobacterales > Caulobacteraceae > Caulobacter. The sequence goes on from JANPKF010000445.1 coordinate 4,296, forward strand.
CCACAGGGCGACCTTGGAACCCTTGAGGTCGGGTCCGCGCAGGGACGCCAGAGCGTCGTGCAGAAGCGGGTTGGCGGCCGAGAACAGGGTCAGGAAGACCGCGCCGCCGATCACGGGAAGGGCCAGGAGGCGCACCGCCGTGCCCAATGAGGGACCCGGACGCCCTTTGAGCCGCCGCAGGCCGAACTGAACCAGGGTCTCGATCGGCGTCCGCACGACGCCGGTGACCATGACGATCAGCCGCTGGGCCAAGGTCCAGACGCCGTCTCCGAAGCCGGCGCGGGGCGCCAGGGCGGCGACAGCGAGGGCCAGGCTCCAGAACATCAGGCCCAGTCGCGACAGGGTCTCGAGCTGCAGGACAGAAAGGGCTGCGGCGGCGAGCAGGAAGGGCCAGCCGTGGCGCCGGGCCGCCGGGCTGGCGATCGCCAGGGCGACGACACCGGCGAAGGTCAGGATGGCAAGGGCGAGGCCTGGCGTCTGCATCGCCCAGACCGTGCGGTCCGTGACGACGACCAGGGCAAGGGTCAGGGCGACCCTCAGCCAGAAACTGTATCGACCCCTGGCCAATGACCCCATGCGCGCCTCCCAACGTCAGGCTGCGAACCTGGGGCCGGGGCATGGAGGCGCGGTGGGGGACAGGATGCAGGGGCGGACCGGGCCCGTGCAGATTCGGTGCAGAGGCCAGTCTTGTCGGCCCCTTACGCCAACAAGGGGATCAGGCCGCCAGCGTGTCCGGACCCGGGATCAGCGAGGAGATGACCAGACGGCTGAGCATGCGATCCTTGAGCGGCAGGATGGCGTCGACGAAGGGGGCGTCGATGTTGATGGTCAGATCCGGCGGAGCCTGGAAGAGGCTGGCCTCGACGACGAAGGTTTCCTGCACCGCGTCGACCAGAAGACCGGCCAGGCGGGGGCCGTCCTGGATGACGATGATCACATGCCGGCTGGTCTGTTCGGTCACACCGAGACCCAGGCGGAGACGCACGTCGAGAACCGGCATGACCGCTCCTCGCAGATTGATGACGCCCAGCACATAGTCCGGGGTCTGGGGCAGCGGCGCGGCCTGGGTCCAGCCGCGGATCTCCCGCACAGAGACGATGTCGATACAGAAGCCCTGGCCGCCGATCTCGAAGGCGATCAGCTCGACCGTGGCAGGGTCGGCGCCCTTGCCGGTAACCGGTTCCATCAGAACGCCTCCCATTCGTTGGCCGCCGCCGTCGCGGTGCGGCCTCCGCCGATATGGGCGGCAAGGCGCTGGCGGGCGCTGGCGACCGGGTTCGGCGCAGGCGCGTGCCGAACCGGATCGGCCAGGACCGGTCCGCTGTCGGCGCCGGTGCGGAACTTGGAGACCAACTTGGCCAGGTCGGCGGCCTCGCCGCGCAGGTTGGCGGAGGCTGCGGTCGCTTCCTCGACCATGGCGGCGTTCTGTTGCGTCGCCTGGTCCATCTGGTTCACAGCGACGTTGACCTCGGAGAGGCCGGTCGCCTGTTCCTTGGCCGAGGCGGCGATTTCGGACAGCAGCCTGTCGATGCTGGCGACCTTGTCGACGATATCGTTCAGCGCCAGCCCGGTTTCCGAGACCAGCTTGACGCCGCGGGTGACCTGGTTGGCGGAGCTGGAGATCAGACCCTTGATCTCCTTGGCCGCATCGGCCGAACGCTGGGCCAGGGCCCGGACTTCCTGAGCGACAACCGCGAAGCCGCGACCGGCGTCCCCGGCCCGGGCCGCTTCGACCCCGGCGTTGAGCGCCAGCAGGTTGGTCTGGAAGGCGATCTCGTCGATGACGCCGATGATCTGGGCGACCTGGCCCGACGACTGTTCGATCTCGGCCATCGCCGCGACGGCCTCGCGCATGACCGCGCCCGACTCGGCGGCGGCCTGGCGGGCGCCGGCGGCGGCGGCGGCGGCCTCGTTGGCCCCCTCGGCGCTGCGCTTGACCGTGGCGGTAAGCTCGTCGAGGGCGGCGGCGGTTTCCTCGAGACCGGCCGCCTGCTGTTCAGTGCGGCGCGACAGGTCATTGGAGGCGCTGGCGATCTCGTCAGAGCCGCCCCGGATGCCGCCGGCGGAGGCGTCGATGGTGGTGATGGCCTTGCGCAGGCTGTCGACCGCGGCGTTGAAATCCGAGCGGATCTGGGCGTACTGACCCTGGAAGTCGGCATCGATGCGGACGGTAAGGTCGCCCGAGGCCAGACGGGTGAGGCTGGAAGCCAGGTTTTCGACCACCATGGCCTGTTCGGCTTCGACGCGGCGACGCTCGGTCTCGGTGCGCGCCCGCTCCGCGGACGCTTCGGCGCGCGCATGATCAGCCTGGGCTTCGATCTCGCGGGCCTTCAGGGCGTTGTCCTTGAACACCTGGACGGCCTTGGCCATCTGGCCGACCTCGTCCTTGCGGTGGATGGCGTCGACGCTGACCGACAGGTCCCCGCCGGCGAGGCGGTTCATGCCGCCGGCCAGGCTGTTGAGCGGCCCGGCGATCTTGATCCGGGAGATGTAAAGGGACAGCCCAACCCCGATGCCGATACCGCCGACCGCCAGGATCGCGCTGAGAAGCTTGGCCATGCCCGCAGCCTCGCCGAGCTCCTTGCTTTTGGCCGCAGCCTCACGGGACCTTTCTTCATTGTAGGCGCGCATGTCGTTCGACAGCTGAAGGATCTGCTTGTCCAACGGCTGGATCAGCGCGCGCGCGGTGTCGTCGTCGTTGCGCAATCCCGCCTCGATTGACTTGCGGCCCTCGGCGGCGATGGCGTCGGAACGGGTCTGGAAGTCGAGGATCGCAACCGCTTCCTCGGGAACCAGTTCGTTGGCCTTGGCGAAGTTGGCCTGCAGCTTGTCGACGGACTCATCGAACATGGCTTTGGCCGCCTGGGCCTCGGCCGAGGCCCCGTCATGGGCCATGGCCTTGTAGGCGGCATAGGCCATCTGGTTGACACGCCGGTTGGCCCGGGCGAGCTCAACGGAGGCCGGATCCTCACGATTCGTCAGGACACTGTAGCTCTCGTTGATGCGCCACAGCTCATAGCTGCTGTAGGCGGCACTGGCAGTGAACGCCAAGGCGAGGACAGTGATCGCCAACAAGATTTTGGAAGAGATCTTCCAGTTGTCGAGGAATCGCACGGTTCTGCTCCAACAGTACGGAACGCCGGCACAAGACGGCATCCTTCGTTCGAGCGGCGAAGTTAACCGCGCCTCCCTTCTCAAATCTTAATGCCAGTTTCCTTTGAAAACGGAGCGCAATACTGGCGCTTTTGGGCCCATATTGAGGATATCATTACTCATTTTGATCAATTCGAAGCAACGGAAGCACAATCTGCATCTGCGACATCAACCCTAACGGGATCTCCGCGAGCTGAAACCAACCGGAAATCAGCGCCGCGATCCCAGCAGGTTCCGGGCCACCACCCACTGGTGGACCTCCGTCGGGCCATCGTAGATGCGCATGGTGCGGATCTTGGACGCCATCATGTGCAACGGCAGTTCGCGGGTCATGCCCATCGCCCCGAAGGTCTGCATGGCCCGGTCGACGACCTCCCAGGCCATCTC
>JANPKF010000446.1:0-5625 GCA_031425895.1 Caulobacteraceae bacterium
CTTACCCCACCTCGAACAACCGATACACCGGCCCCGCCGGCGTCTGCTCGCCCACCCCGACCACGACCGCGTCGTTCAGCCAGCTATAGGCCGGGGCCCCGCATTCAAAGCGGGCAGTGATGGCCAGGGAGTAGTCCTCCGGCGCCAGCTGGCCGCCGCGCTGGAAGCGGGTCATGGCCTCCGCCTCGGCCAGGAAGCGGCCCTGATAGGTCAGGTAGACGGTCTCGCCGTCGTCGGTCTTCAGGGTCAGGCGCACGTCGATGACCATGACGCCGTCCGGCCGGTCGATGACCCAGTCGTGGCCGCCCAGCACCGTGCCGCTCAGCCGCTCGCCCTCGAACCGCCCGCGGGCGACATTGGCGATGCGCCGGCGACGAAACGCGGCGGCCTCGCCGGTATTGGCCCGTCAGTCAGGCTCCGGAGACGGCGGGTTGCCAGGGGTCGGCGGGTCTTCCGGGGAGAAGCTGTCCGGCCCATGCAGGCGGCCGACGAAGCGCGATCCCTGCCAGACCTCGATGCCGTCCACCCCTGCCCGCTTGAAGCCCCATTTCATGGCGGCCCCGTCGCTGAAGAAGACCGCGACGGTCGCCTGTTCCAGGCCTGATGGGTTCAAGGTGTAGAATCTGTACGCGGGCACGCCCATTACTTAGGCAAGGTCCGCGCCCGGCGCCATCCTGCATCATCGTCGGCGCCGCAACCGCGCGGCAGTTTGGCGCCGGATGGTCGCCCCGCCGCCCGGCAAATGCGATAATGGGGCCGCTTCGATAAGGCGATCGGCGGACGTCTTCCGCCCCTCCGACGCCGCCTCGCCTGGGGCCCCTGACGCCGCCCTGCCGCCTCCCCGACGGCGCCTTGACGAGACCCTGACGGCGCCCTGATGGGACCCTGATCCCGCCCCGGTCGCCAGCCTGGACTAACACCCTGTTTTTCCCGGAGAACCTCTATGAAACCAGCCAATCTGACGCGTTTTTCGCCGCCGACGACGCCGTCGGATGTGGCAACGGTCAGGTCGGCGGGGGCCGGACACGACCAGCCCCCGCCGCCTTCAGGCGTCCTAGTAGATCTCGAACAGGCCGGCGCCGCCCTGGCCGCCGCCGATGCACATGGTCACCACGCCCCACTTGGCGCCGCGACGCTTGCCTTCCTGCAGCAGGTGGCCCGTGCAACGCGCCCCGGTCATCCCGAACGGGTGTCCAATGGCGATGGAGCCGCCGTTGACGTTGTACTTCTCCGGGTCGATGCCCAGCTTGTCGCGGCTGTAGAGGCACTGAGAGGCGAAGGCCTCGTTCAGTTCCCAGATGTCGATGTCGTCGACCTTCAGCCCCTGGCGGGCCAGCAGGCGCGGCACGGCGAACACCGGCCCGATGCCCATCTCGTCCGGCTCGCAACCGGCGGCGGCCCAACTGACGAAGCGGCCCATGGGCTCCAGACCCCGGCGTTCGGCTTCCTTGGCTTCCATGATGACCACGGCGGCGGCGCCGTCGCTGAGCTGGCTGGCGTTGCCGGCGGTGATGAACTTGCCGGGGCCCTTGACCGGCTGCAGGGACGAAAGGCCCTCCAGCGTGGTGTCGGGGCGGTTGCACTCGTCGCGGTCGACCACGTAGTCGACGATCGACTCTTCCTTGGTGACCTTGTCGACAACCTTCATCTTGGTCGCCATCGGCACGATCTCGTCGGCGAACTTGCCGGCCGCCTGGGCCGCCGCCATCCGGCGCTGGCTCTCCAGGCTGTACTCGTCCTGATATTCGCGGCTGAGGCCGTAGCGTTCGGCGACGATGTCGGCGGTGTCGATCATGGCCATGTAGATGGCCGGGGCGATGTCCACGAGGTGGGGATCATTGGCCGCCGCGCCGCCCGCGCCGCCGCCCGGAATGGAGATGCTCTCCACCCCGCCGGCGACAACGATCTCGCCGCCGTCGCCGCGAATGTGGTTGGCGGCCATGGCGATGGCCTGCAGGCCCGAGGAGCAGAAGCGGTTGATGGTCACCCCGGCCGTAGTCACCGGCATCCCGGCCAGCAGCGCCGCCAGACGGCCGATGTTGGCCGCGCCGTGGGCGTTGTTGCCGAGGTAGCAGTCCTCGATGTCCTTGGGGTCGACGCCCGACTTGGCCACCGCGTGCTTGATCGCGTGAGCCGCCAGGCTCATCGGCGGTGTGATGTTGAAGCCGCCGCGCCCGGCCTTGGCCAGGCCCGTGCGGGCATAGGAGACGATGACGGCTTCACGCATGGAGTGGGTTCCCTTCCCGAGGATGTTTTCCGTTGCCCCATACTGGCAGCAACGATGGCGATTTGAACAGATGTTTAAAGCCATTTGCCGTTGACGGCGTTGGGCGCGTCATTCCAATTTCGGGCCAGTTTCGGCCGTTCAGGATCGGGGGATCAGATGAGTGACGACGCGGCCGACCGGCCCTTCTACGCCACCCGCGCGGCCCGGGCGCCCGACGAGACCCGCAACCTCTACTGGGCCCTGCTCGCCGTCATGGCGCTGGTCAGCGGCGGCCTGACCTGGCTGGTCGGCTTTCCCAAGGGCGGAACCATCGGGGCCGATATGGTCTCGCAGCTGGTCTATCTGGTCGGCTTCGCCAGCATGCCGCTGGTCGGCATCAGCCTGGCGCTCGCCGGGCTGGCGACCTTTGGCCTGGCCTGGACACCGCGTCGCAAGGACCACCGCCGGGGCTGGTTCGAGGACTTCGCCCCGCTCCTGCTCTGCGCCGTGGTTGGCGGCGCTGTTGCCCTCGCGGCGGCCATCGGCCCCTCCCTGCGCGCCGCCGAGGCCCAGGTGGCGGTCACCACCGCCCTCGACGCCCATACCCGGCTGGTCAACGACGATACGCGCAGGTTCAACGTCGAGCTGATGGAGATGATCGCCACCAACGGCCCGGTGCTCGATCCCCGCCGCCTGGCCCGCGACACCGGCTATCGCCAGTCGCCCCGCCTCATCGCCCAGACCCGCGCCCTCTATGCCCGCCAGCGCAAGCTGTCAGAGGACCGCTTCGCCCAGAGCCGCGCCGCCCTGGCCAACTTTGCCAAGGGAAAGGCCTGGCGCGAAGACGCCCTGGTCATCTGGGACCGCCGCATCGCCCAGGACCTCGAGCTGACCGCCAACTTCTACAATGGCCAGGAGGAGATCATGGACTCCGCCGAGCGCCTGATCAGCGTCCTGAAGGGCGCACCCGGCTTCTGGGAGGCGCGGGGCTACGTCTTCAACCGCAAGGCCGACTTCGACGCCTTCGAAGCGGGTCTCAAGACCCACCGCGCCCTGGTCTCGGACGTCAATGCCCAGGCCATCAGCCTGGGCATGTCGAACTTCGAAAGCGCCAACCGGGCAACCGCCGTGGTCGGGCAGTAGCCCTACTCGGCGGCCATCCGGGCATCCAGGCCCTGCGGCCCACGGATCAGCTTTCCCGGCATCGCCCCGGTCGCCTCGCCCTCTTCGTAGGTGACCACGCCGCTGACGATGGTGGCGACATAGCCTTCCGCCTTCTGGATCATCCGGCGGCCGTCGGCGGGCAGGTCGAAGACCATCTCCGGCGCCTGGATGGCCAGGCGCTCGAAGTCGATGACGTTGACGTCGGCCTTCATGCCGACAGCCAGCACGCCCCGGTCGTTGAGACCATACAGCCGGGCGGTGTCGCGGGTCTGCATGGAGACAACCTTCTCCAGCGGCAGGGTCGGGCCCCGCTTCCGGTCGCGGACCCAGTGGGTCAGCATGTAGGTCGGGAAGCTGGCGTCGCAGATCACCCCGCAGTGGGCCCCGCCGTCCGACAGGCTGAGCACGGTGTGGGGGTCGTGCATCATGGCGTGGATGTGGTCGAAGTCGAACTGGGCGTAGTTCAGGAGGGGCAGGTAGATGTACCCCTTGCCGTCCATCTCCATCAGCATGTCGTAGACGATGGCGTCCGGCGCCTGGCCGGTGCGCGTCGCGATGGCGGCGATGCTGTCTTCGGCGGCCGGCTCGTAGTCGAGGCTGCCGTCCGGCTGCACCAGCCGGAACATGCGGTCGAAGCCCTGGGTCATGATGGCGCCCAGCGGCCCCATCTTCTTCGAAGGATCGGCCAGGATCTGGGCCCGCACCGCCGGATCCTTGAGCTTCTCCAGCCGCTCTTCGAACGGCAGGGCGGCGATATCACGATAGGTCTGGCGCCCGACGAAGGGATGGACCGTGCTGCGCCAGCCCAGCACCAGGCCGGTCGGGCGACAGGCGATCTGGGCGGTGATGGCCGCGCCCTGGGCCCGCGCCTTGGCCGTGCGGTCCAGCAAGTCGACCCAGTTGTCCGGCCGCATCGGCGACTGCAGCAGGCTGTAGGTCACGGTCACACCGGTCTCGGTGGCCATGGCCTTCATCCACTCGAACTCATGCTCGGCCGGAGCCATGTCCGAGCTCATCTCGAAGACGCCCGGACCCACTGCCGCCATGGCCTTGCCGATGGCCAGCAACTCGTCGTCGCCGGCATAGGTCCCCGGCATGACCTCGCCGTTCTTGGCGGTGTGGACAATGGTCCGCGAGGTCGAGAAGCCCAGGGCCCCGGACCGCACGCCCTCGGCGACGATCTCCGCCATCTGGGCGATGTCATCCGGCGTCGCCGGCTCGTTGTGCGCCCCGCGCTCGCCCATGACATAGGCCCGCACCGCGCTGTGCGGCACATGGGTGGCGATATCCAGCACCCGGTTCTGGGCGTCCAGGCTGTCCATGTACTGGGGGAAGGTCTCCCAGGTCCATTTGATGCCCTCGGCCAGGGCGGCGCCGGGGATGTCCTCGACGCCTTCCATCAGCTCGATAAGCCAGTCGTGCTGGTCGGGCTTGACCGGCGCGAAGCCGACCCCGCAGTTGCCCATGACCACCGTGGTCACGCCATGCCAGCTGGACGGCGACATATAGGGGTCCCAGGTCGCCTGGCCGTCGTAGTGGGTGTGGATGTCGACCCAGCCGGGCGTGACGATCTTGCCGGCCGCATCGATCTCGCGCTTGCCGGCCCCGTTGACCTTGCCGACCGCGACGATGACACCGTCCTGGATCGCCACGTCGCCCTCGAAGGCCGCCGCGCCCGTTCCGTCGACCACACGGCCGCCGCGGATCACCAGATCGTACATCACGTCTCTCCCCTATATTTGGGGCGATCATGCGCGCTGTTGACCCGCACGGAAAGTATGACCCGACGTCAATGCTGGCGCGGCTATTTCCGGCCTTCAAGCTCCCCGGGGGCGGCCTCGGCCTCTACAGCCTCGTCGTCGTATTCCTCGGCCAGGGCTTTCAGCCGTTCGATGACATCAGGGGACGTGACGTCCCTCGCCAGCCGCCGACACTGCTGCGCCTTTTCCCGATAATGAGCCGAATCCATACTGTACGCCTTGCCGCGCCGGACAAATTGCCCTCGGCGGTCAAGGCGACAACGCCTCCCGGGAAGCGTTGTTCAACCCTATGTCGAAATTAGACATTGCATATCGGCGTTAGCCGGCCATGGCGGCCCAGGCTGTCATCGCCAGACTGAAGCCCCGGACGTCGCCCGTGGTCGTCCCGGCCATCTTGTTCATGGCGTAAGCCACCGTGGTTCCCTTATCGAGATCGTTGATCACCATGCTGCCGCCATAGCCGCCCCAGAACAGGCAGTTGGGGCCGGGCAAGGG
>JANPKF010000447.1:0-6008 GCA_031425895.1 Caulobacteraceae bacterium
GATGGACATGAAGTAGATGACCTTGCCGGCGATATCGATCTCAAGCGACTTGGACATCATGATCGCGCCGGTCTGGCCCATTGCCTCGACGATCAGCACGCCGGGCATGACGGGGTGCCCCGGAAAGTGGCCCTGGAAGAACGGCTCGTTGAACGTCACGCACTTGATGCCAACGATCGAGGTGTTGGCCACGAACTCTTCGCACCGATCGACCAGCAGAAAGGGATAGCGGTGCGGAAGTCGCGCCAGAATCTCGCCGATATCGATGTGGTCGCCGGCGGTGGCTTGTTCTGCCGTCGTCATGACTTGTCCGTCCCCTTCCGACCGGCCGCTTTCGCGAGCCAGGCCGTCTCCCTCAAGAATTCCCGGAGCGGGCGCCCCGGATAGCCGCTCCAGATTTCGCCGGCCGGCACGTTTTTGATCACGCTCGAGCCACCGCCGATGCTGGCGCCGTCGCCGACAACGACATGATCGGCAAGGCCCGCCCGGCCACCAAACGCCACCCCGTCGCCGACTACCGCGCTGCCGGATACGCCGACGAAGCCCGCGAGGACGCAGTTTCGTCCGATTCGAGCGTTGTGGGCGATGTGGACCAGGTTGTCCATTTTGGTGTTCTCACCGACCACGGTGTCGTCATAGGCGCCGCGATCGATGCAGCTGTGGGCGCCGATGGTCACATTGTCCTGCAGAATGACACGGCCCATCTGCGGCACGTCGACGACTCCTGTCGGACCGCCGGCAGCGCCGAAGCCCGCCTCCCCGATGATCCCGCCAGCATGAATTGCGACATTGTCGCCCAGCAGGGCGAACCCGACGACGGCGCGGGCCCCGATCCGACAGTTCCGTCCGATGGAGACGCCGGGCCCGATGACCGCTCCGGGGCCCAGATGCGTGCCGGAGCCAATTCGCGCACCGGGACCAATCACCACACCGGGGCCGACCACGACGCCGGCCTCAAGCACGGCGGTGGCGTCGATCCAGTCGCTGGTGGCGGGTTGCAGGATGGGTTGGCAAAGCGCCTTGGCCGATTGAGCCCATGCGGCCTGCGCATGACGGGTCTCAAGCGCGATACAGCCCGGCGGCACGGCGTCGACCAGGTCGGCCGGCACGAAGCAGGCGCCGGCCGCGCTGGCCTGCAGCTCTGTCAGCCATTTGCGATTGGCGGCGAAGGCGATGGCGGACTTGCCTGCACGGTTGAGCGGCGCGGCCTCGTCGATCATCAGATCGCTGGCCCCGGAAACGATCCGGGCGCCGGTCAATTCGGATATCTGCCTGAGGGACAGGGGCCCCAGGGCCTCAAAGAAACGGGGATCGGGCATCAATTCCTCGATTCCGACCCCCGTGACTGCGGGTTTAGTCGGATCAGTTGGTCTTCGGCTTCGGCGCGGCCGGGGCGGCCGGCTGGGCAGGAGCAGTAGCGGGCGCAGGCAGCTTGCCCAGCACCTTGTAGGTCACCGGCACAGTCTGGCCCTTGGCGTTCGCCGCCGCAACCACGGCCGGGGTGATGTCCATGGCCGGATTGAAGAGCGCGGTCGATTCCCGGGGCAACAGCAGGCTGCACTGCTTGGCCTGATAGACCTGGATGATCAACGGACGCATCAGGTTGTTGAAGCCGCCAAGGGCCTCATTGCGGGTGCGATCCAGTTCGGCCTGACGCAGGTTCACGCGGGCCTCGAGGTTGGCGCCTTCGCTGTCCAGGTCGAGCTTGGCCTTGTTGAGGACCAGGCCATCGGCGTCCGGCTTGCGGGCGTCGTCCTGCAGCTTCTTCTGCTTGGCCTGGTAGGCGTTGCCGGCGGTCTGAACCTCGTAGTTGACGTTGTTGTTCATCGTCTTCAGCGCGTTCAGAACGGACTTGCCGGCGTTCGAGGCCTCGAGGGCTTCGGTCAGGTCCCAGATGCAGACGCCAGCAATCGGCGCGCCGTGGGTGATCGGCAGTTGCGCCGGGGCCGGCGGTTTGGCCGGGGCGGGCTGGGCGGCGGCGGCGCTGGCGAAGGCCAGGACGGCGACCGCGCCGATGGCGCGGGCCGCGAAGGACTTGATGTGCATGAGAGATCAGAACCTTGTGGAGGTGGAGAACCGGAACGTTTCGGTCTTGTCGTAGTCTTCTTTGGCCAAAACTTGGCTGAAGTCGAACCGAATGGGTCCCATGGGCGATCGCCAGTGAATTGAAAGGCCGGCAGAGGCGCGCAGGCCCAGGTCGTCCTTGATGTCATCGTTGAACACGCCGGGGATGGTCTGGCGGTCAATATCGTCGAGCAGGCCGACGGTGCCGACATCGGTGAACAGCGAGGCCTTGATGCCGTACTGCTCGGGCAGGAAGGTCGGGACCGTCAACTCGGCCGTGCCGATGGCGTAGAGCTTGCCGCCCAGGGCGTCGCCACGGTTTGTGCCGGTGTCGCGCGGGCCGATGCCGGCCGTTTCGAAGCCCCGGAAGGTGTTGCCGCCCTTGTAGAAGCGGTCGTTGATCCGGACCGAGTCGCCGCGCCAGCCGGCGGTGTAGCCGGCCGACCCGGTGGCGCTGAAGATGAAGTCCTTGTTGAAGCCGTAGTACCAACCGCCGCTGGTTTCGGTGCGCAGGTAGTTCACGTCGCCGCCGATGCCGGCGAGGTCCTGCGACAACTCGACATAGAAGCCGCGGGTCGGGCGCTGCGGATCGTTACGACGGTCCAGGCGCACGGAGTAGCCGAGCGAGGATGTAATCCGGGCTCCGCGCTGGGCGCAGAGGGTGGTCGAGACGGTGCCCGCGCTGCAGAGCGAATCGGCGACATCGACGTTGTCGCTGCGCAGGACGTAGCGCAGGCCCATCGAGGCGTTGGAGGTCAGCGGGAAGCCGACCCGCAGGTTCATGCCGGTCGAGGAGGTGTCGAAGGCCGTCTGCTGGCTGAAATCATAGCGGTAGGTGTAGAGGTCCACCCCGGCCAACAGGTCGCGGCCGAGGAAGCGCGGCTCGGTGAACGAAAAGTCGATCTGCTGGCGCAGCGAACCAACCGAGACGCGGGCGCGCAGGTTCTGGCCCCGGCCGCGGAAGTTCCGCTCCGAGATGCCCAGGTCGATGATCAGCTGGTCGACCGAGCTGTAGCCGGCGCTGAAGGACAGTTCACCGGTCGGCTGCTCCTCAACCTTGACCCGCAGGCCCGTGCGGTCAGGCGCGCTGCCCGGCACTTCCTCGATCTCGACTTCCTTGAAGTAGCCGAGCCCGCGGATCTGGCTCTTGGAGCGGTCGACGTAGACGCGATTGTAGGCGTCGCCCTCGGACACCAGCATTTCGCGACGGACGACGGAGTCCAGGGTGCGGTTGTTGCCGATGATGTCGATGCGGTCGATGTAGACGCGCGGGCCCTCACGAACCGAGAAGACCACGTCGACGGTCTTGGTCTCGCGGTTGGGCACGTAGCGCGGGCGGACGTCGACAAAGGCGAAGCCGGCGGCGCCGGCCGCGAAGGTCAGGGCGTCGGTCGCCTGTTCGATCTTTTCGTCCTGGTAGATCTCGCCGGCGCGTATCGGCAGCAGCTGTTCCAGCACCGTGCCGTCGAGCTTCTTGAGCTCGGTTTCGACGCTGATCTTGCCGAACTTGTACTTCGCGCCCTCTTCGAGCGTGTAGGTGATGACGAAGCCGTTCTTGTCCGTCGCCAGCTCGGCCACGGCGGAGACGACGCGGAAGTCGTAGTGGCCGCGGTTGCGGTAGTGCTTGCGCAGCTGTTCCTTGTCGTACTCGAGCCGGTCGGGATCGTAGTTGTCGTTGGTCGACAGGAATTTGTACCAGGCGCTTTCCTTGGTCACGACCACGTCGGAGAGGTCGCCGTCCGAGAACTGCTCGTTACCCAGGAAGTTGATATCGAGGACGCCGCTCTTGGGGCCTTCGTTGATTTCAAAGATGAGGTCGACGCGCTTCTGCGGCAGCTCGACCACCTTGGGCGTCACGGTCGCCGAGATGCGGCCCGAGCGGCGGTAGAGTTCGATGATGCGCTGGACGTCGGACTGAACCTTGGCGCGGGTGAAGATGCCCCGCGGCCGGATGGTCAGCTCTTCCTTGATCTTGTCGTCCTTGACCGACGAATTGCCCTCGAACACCACCTTGTTGATGATCGGGTTTTCGACAACGCGGACGTTCAGGTCGCCGTTTTGCAGGTCGATCTTCACGTCGGCGAACAGCTCGGTGCGGAACAGGGTCTTCAGCGCCAGGTCGATTCGCTGCGAATCGACCGCGTCACCCGGCTGGATCGGGATGTAGGAGGCGATGGTCGAGGCTTCGATACGCTCGTTGCCGATGACGACGATGCGCTGCACCACGCCCTGCTGGGCCTGGGCGTAAGCGGCCGCCGGCGTCATCAGGGCCGTCGATCCCATCAGCAGGGCCAGGCCCGTGAGGACGGCGGCGCCGTGGCGTCGAGAATGCATCATGAGGTCTGCCATCAAGGAAGCGAACGGGAAAGCGGGCGGGCTCACGAGAAGAGGCCGCCCAGGAAATTGAACACTTGCAGCCGCTGGAGGTCGTTCCAGGTGGCGAACAACATGAAACCGACGAGCAAGGCAAGACCAAGGCGGTATGAAACGGCCTGGATACGAACCGGAAGTGGCCGTCTGGCCACGGCTTCGTAGGCGTAGAAAACCAGGTGGCCGCCGTCGAGAACCGGCAGCGGCAGCAGGTTCATGAAGCCGACGCTGATCGAAAGATAGGCCGCCAGGCTGAGCAGGGCGACGACCGCGCCGAGCAGGCCCCAGGCGACATTCGGCGCGCCCTCGGCCCCGGCTTGCGCCACCTTGCCGGCGGTGTTGCCGATGCCCAGCAGGCTGCCGATCTGGTCAGCCGGAATCTTGCCGGTGATCACCTTGCCCAGATAGGTGACCGTCATGCTCAGCACGCTCCAGGTCTGGCTCGCGCCATAACCGACGGCTTCGACCGGGTTCAGGTGGTGACGCTCGATCTTCATGTCGGGATGAGCGCCGAGGCCCAGCATGCCGACCTTCATCCGGCCGCCGATGCGGTCGTTGACCTCGCTGAGCACCGGGGTCGCATTGACCGTCAACGGGGTCCCGCCCCGGTCCAGTTCGATGGTCACCGGCGTGCCGGCATGGGTTCGCGTGAAGGCGACCAGATCGACGAAGCTGCGAATCGGCGTGCCATTCATCCGCTGGATGACGTCGCCGTCCCGGATGCCGGCCAGGGCGGCCGGGCCGGCCGGCTCGCTGATGCGCACCTTGGGCTCATAGGTGATCTCGCCGACAGCCATGGCCAGGCCGGCGAACAGGACGATGGCGAGCACGAAGTTGGCGATGGGCCCGGCGGCGGTGATGACCGCCCGTTGCCAAAGGGGCTTGAACTGGAAGTAACGGCTCAGAGCCGCTTCGCCCCGGGTTTCGATGACCGCCCGGCGCAAGGCCTGCAGGTCGTCCTGGTCAGGCACGCTGGCGGCGTTCTCGTCACCGGCGAAGCGGACATAGCCGCCCAGCGGCAGCCAGCCGACCTGCCATTGCACGCCCTGTTTGTCGCGCCAGTGTACGAGGGGCTTGCCGAAGCCGATGGAGAAACAGTCGATCTCGGTGTCGAAGATCCGGCCCGCCCAGTAGTGGCCGAGCTCGTGCACGACCACGACAATGCCCAGCACGAAAACGAAGGCCAGCAGGGCCACGGGAAGGAAGGAGGCGAAGCCCGACATGCTCTTTCCCTAGGCCGCGCGCACGGCGGCGAGCCGGCTGACGACCTCGGTGGCCACGCGCCGGGCGCTGGCGTCGATGATCATGGCAGCCTCCAGTTCGTCGCCCCCCGGCTGATCGCCCAGCTCCCAGCCGCCATTCAGGCGGTCCAGCGTATCCTGGACGGAACCGGCAATATCAAGAAACCCGATACGACGGTCAAGAAATGCACCGACCGCCACCTCATTAGCCGCATTCATTGCGGCGGGGGCATGGCCGCCCATGCGCAAAGCTTCGCGGGCGATGGCGATGGCCGGGAAACGTTTGAGATCCGGCGCCTCGAACGTCAGCTGACCGATGGCCGCCAGGTCGAG
>JANPKF010000448.1:0-2768 GCA_031425895.1 Caulobacteraceae bacterium
ACCGGCGCCAGCAGACGGGTCGGCCAGGGGCGTCTCCGCGTCGTTGTTGGTCCCGGCTGAGGCCGTTTCCACGCCGGGCCAACCCGCGAACACCAGCTCGGCCGTGGGGCTGCGCAGGCGATTCTGGCTGCAGATGAACAGGACCGTCTTCATCAGTCGAAGACGCTCTGGTCCTTGTTTTCCCACTGCCGGGCTGCGACCTGGCGGATCAGCACCAGGGTGATGCCGTCGGCCACGATCGAGAAGCCGGTGGCGATCCAGAGCGCGACGCCCCCGCCGCCGAACAGGAGATTCGCGGCCAGGCCGCCGATCGCTCCGGCCAGCCAGGCGCCCCACCAGACGCGCAGGATGACCGGGTCATCGAGCGTCTTCCACGACAGCGGCGAATGGGCCGAACGCCAGATCTCGCTCATCGTCTGATAGGGCCGGAACCAGCTGAGCACCGGTATGAAGAAGTAGCCGACGGCCCAGCCGGGCGTGGTCTCGAGGCCGGTGGCGATCGAGCGGGCGTTCTTGTTGGCCCGGTAGAACCAGACCATCAGCATGATGAATTGCGGCAGGGTGATGCACATCACCCCGAACCCCACTGCGCCGAGCAACTCGACGTCGTCCGGGTTCCAGCTGGTCGCCAGAGCAAAGGCGCCGTTGGCCAGCATGGCCAGCACCAGCAGGATGCAGACCACCAGGGTCATGCCCCGCGAGTCCCGGAAGTTGGCGACATCCGGACCCGGCCCGACCGGCCCGGCGGGTGCGAACGGTCGCCCGTCGCTCACCTCCGGTTCGGCCTTGAACAGATTGGGGTCGATCAGGCTCAAGCGCCGACCTGGACCAGCACGAAGATCGCCTTGGCCAGGGCGCCCAGCAGCAGGACGACGATGGCCAGGCCCTGGATCAGGAAGCCCATCGAGCGGGTCCCCGGGTCCTTCACATAGCCGGTGGCGTACAGCAGCCGCCCGATGATCCAGACCAGGCCGAGGCCCGCGGCGGTGAAGTCGCTGAACGGGAAGGTCGGATAGATCAGGGTGAACAGCCACAGGCTGGTCAGATAGATGGGCAGGCTCTCCAGGGTGTTCAGATGAACCCGGACGTGGCGCTCCAGATCCGGATGGCCGGTCATGGCCGGGGCGGCGATGCCGGTGCGGCCGCGGGCCCCGCCGACCCGCATCATCATCCAGATGACGACGAGCAGTGAAACGCAGGTGACGATCGCCACCAGGGCGTGTTGGTCTCTCATGATCTTGCCTCCCCGCCGGCGCTGTTGTCCGATTGGACGGGCCGGCTCCCTGAGGAACAGGCTGTCACGGTTCGCCGGTGTTGCAAACCGGCCGGCGGGTCGTCGCGGGCTGATCCTCTGCTGTGCGCCAGGGGAAACGTTTGGCGTTCGGGGCGTTACCAGCAGTCCACGGACGAACCCTGGAGGCCCGCATGCCGGACCAGCCCACCGCCATCGACCGCATCCGCTACCGTGAAACCCACGGCAAGCTGTTCGTGAAGTTCCGCAGCGGCGACGAATACGTCTACGTCGGCGTGCCCGGCGAGGTGCACCGCAGCTTCGTCGAGGCGGAGTCGCAGGGGCAGTTCTTCCACAGCGAAATCCGCGATCGCTACCCCTACAACCGCATCGACGACGCCCCGTAGCGGCCCGTCAGCCTTCGCGCTTGGCCCGCTTGGCCAGGCCGCGCAGGCGCAGGGCGTTCAGCTTGATGAAGCCGGCCGCGTCGCGCTGGTCGTAGGCCACCTTGCCCTCTTCGAAGGTCACCAGCTCCTGGTCGTACAGGCTGTAGCGGCTGGTCCGGCCGATGATGCTGACATTGCCCTTGTAGAGCTTGACCCGCACCTGACCGGTCACCTTCTCCTGGCTGAAGTCGATGGCGGCCTGCAGCATCAGCCGCTCGGGGGCGAACCAGAAGCCGTTGTAGATGAGCGACGCATAGCGCGGCATCAGCTCGTCCTTCAGGTGCATGGCGCCCCGGTCCAGCGTGATGCTCTCGATGCCGCGGTGGGCGGCCAGCAGGATAGTGCCGCCCGGGGTCTCGTAGACGCCGCGGCTCTTCATGCCGACGAAGCGGTTCTCGACCAGGTCCAGGCGGCCGACGCCGTTGTCATGGCCCAGCTGGTTGAGCTTGGTCAGCAGGGCGGCCGGCGACAGGGCCTCGCCGTTGATGGCCACGGGGTCGCCGCGCTCGAAGTCCATGGTGAAGATGGTCGGCGTGTCCGGCGCGTCTTCCGGCGAGATGGTCCGCATATGGACGAACTCGGGGGCCTCGACCGCCGGGTCTTCCAGCACCTTGCCCTCGGACGAGCTGTGCAGCAGGTTGGCGTCGACGCTGAACGGGGCCTCGCCGCGCTTGTCCTTGGAGATCGGGATCTGGTGCTGCTCGGCGAACTCCAGCAGGGCCTCGCGGCTCTTGAAGTCCCATTCGCGCCAGGGGGCGATGACAGTGATGTCGGGCTCCAGGGAATAGTAGCCGAGCTCGAACCGCACCTGGTCGTTGCCCTTGCCGGTCGAGCCGTGGGAGACCGCGTCGGCCCCGACCTTGCGGGCGATCTCGATCTGCTTCTTGGCGATCAGCGGCCGGGCGATGGAGGTGCCGAGCAGATACTGGCCCTCATAGACGGTGTTGGCCCGGAACATCGGGAAGACGTAGTCGCGGACGAATTCCTCCCGCACATCCTCGATGAAGATGTTTTCCGGCTTGATGCCGAGCAGCAGGGCCTTGTCGCGGGCCGGCGACAGCTCCTCGCCCTGGCCGAGATCGGCGGTGAAG
>JANPKF010000449.1:0-3496 GCA_031425895.1 Caulobacteraceae bacterium
CCCTGGCGCTGGGCCGTCTGCATGGCGCCCTCCAGGTTCTGCACATGGTGGCCGATCTCGTGGGCGACGACATAGGCGCGGGCGAACTCGCCGCTGGCTCCGAACCTGCTCTCCAGGTCGTTCCAGAAGGTCAGGTCGAGATACACACGCTTGTCGGCCGGGCAGTAGAAGGGGCCCATCGCCGCCTGGCCGCCGCCGCAGCCCGTCGCCGTGGCGTTGTCGTAGAGCACCATGCCGGCGGGCCGCTCGTACTGTTTGCCGGAGGCCGCGAAGATCGCCGTCCAGACCTCGGCGTTGGATTGTTCGATGATGTCGACGAACTGGCCGGCCTCGTCCTGAGGGGTGCCGCGCTTGCCTTCCTGCACCGGCTGGGCGCCGCCGCCGACGCCGCCGACCAGGTCCATGGCCTGTTGCGGGTCCATGTCGAAGACGAAGACCCCGATCAGCACCGCCGCGATGCCCAGGATGCCGATCCCGCCGCCAACCACGGCGCCGCCGCCCATGCCTCGCCGGTCTTCGATATTGCCGCCCCGGCGGCCGCCGCGCCATTCCATGTGGAGTTCTCCCAGCCCGTTTCAGCGCACAGTGACCTCAGGAACGCGGACGGGGCAACAGCGATCCTCAAGCGCAGCGCCCTTCTCCCGCTTGCCGGGAGAAGGTGGGCCGCGAAGCGGGTCGGATGAGGGCAGAGCGGGAGGATGGGTTTGGCGCTGGAGCAGACTGCACGGCCCGCGCCAGAACGCGCGCATCCGGACAGGTCGGTACTGCCCTCATCCGACCCCTTCAGGGCCACCTTCTCCCGGCGAGCGGGAGAAGGGCGCGCCGTTGCTCAGTTCGCTTCGACCTTGAACCGCATCAGCTGTTTCGCCGGCGCGTCCCAGTCGGGATCCAGCGTTTGAGCCTTGCGGTAGTCCAGCCAGGCCGCCCTGGCGTCGCCGAGGCCCTCCTGGGCGATGGCGCGGTTGTAGTAGGCCTTGGCCGGTTCATCGACGCCGAGCTGGATACCCCGGTCGATCTGCGCCAGGGCGCCGGCATAGTCGCGGTCCGCCATGCGCAGCACGCCGCGATTGACGAAGGCCTCGCCCAGTTCCGGGGACAGGCGGATGGCGTCCTCGAAGTCCCGCGCCGCATCGCCGTAAGACTTGCCGCGCATCAGCATCACGCCCCGGTTAACGAGGGTGCCGGCGCGGTCACGGGTCGCCAGCGCTTCGTTCAGGGCGCGTGTGCAGGTCTCGACGGAGGCCCTGTCCGCCTTGCCGCGGAAGGCGGCCTTTGAGCAGGCCGGCGCCAGGCCTTCGCCCAGCACCAGGACGGAGGCGCCGGCGGAGGAAGCCGCCGCCAGCGCCATCAGAAGGCCCGCGAGGATCACGCGCGGCGTCTTCACTTGCGGGTCACCTGGAAGCGGGTGATCTGCAGTTGCGGCTCTTTCCAGTCCGGGGCCAGGGCTATGGCCTGTTGATAGGCCAGGTAGGCCTGTTTCGGGTCGCCCATGGCTTCATAGGCGATGGCCCGGTTGTACCAGGCCTTCTCGGGCTCATCGACGCCGAGCGCCATGCCGCGATCGATCTCCGAGAGACCCTCGGCATACTTCTGCTCGGCGATCAGGCTGGCGCCCCAGTTGACGTAGGCTTCGCCCAGGTCCGGCGACAGGCGCAGGGCGTTGGCGAAATCGGTGCGGGCGTCGTCGTAGGAGGCGCGGCGAAGCTTGAGGATGCCGCGGTTGACGAAGGTGCCGGCGCGATCGCGCTGGCCCATGGCCTGGGTTTCCAGGGCCAGGGTGCAGGTGTCGATGGATTTCAGATCCTGGCGACCGCCGATGGCGGCCTTGGAACAGACCGTCGCCAAGCCCGCGCCGAGCACGAGGGCCGCGCCCGAAGCGGGGGTGGCGGCGATGATGGATGCTACCGTCAGGGCGGCGGTGGCGAACGCGATTTTACTGGGCATTATGTTTCCTCCCCAGTCTTCGAGTTATGACCATGCCAAGCATACCATGCTTCGCAAAACGGTGGCATCACAAATGAACCTGACCCGCTTTCCCCGCGCCCGCTTCGCCCACCTGCCGACGCCGCTCGAACCGGCTCCGCGGCTGGGCGCCGCCCTGGGGATAGATCTGTGGATAAAGCGCGATGACTGCACCGGCCTGGCCGGGGGCGGCAACAAGACCCGCAAGCTGGAGTTCCTGCTGGGCGAGGCGCTAGAGGCCGACGCCGACACCCTGATCACCCAAGGGGCGGTGCAGTCGAACCATGTGCGCCAGACGGCCGCCGCCGCCGCCCGCTATGGGCTGGGGTGCGAGATCATCCTCGAGGACCGGACCGGCAACCGCAGTCCCGACTATGTGGGCAGCGGCAACGTGCTGCTCGACCGGCTGCTGGGCGGGACGATGCGCACGGTCGCGGCCGACACCGACATGAACGCCGCGATGGCGGAGCTGGCCGAGCAGCTGCGGGCCGAGGGCAAGACGCCCTACATCATCCCCGGCGGCGGTTCGAACAGCACGGGCGCGCTGGGCTATGTCGATTGCGCCCTGGAGCTGGCCCATCAGGCCAACGCCACCGGCCTGAAGATCGATCGCCTGGTCACCGCCACGGGGAGCGCCGGCACCCATGCCGGCCTGGTCGCTGGTTTCGCGGTCAGCGGGGCGGACATACCCATCCTTGGAATCGGCGTCCGGGCGCCGAAGGCGAAGCAGGAAGAGAACGTCTTCAAGCTGGCCGTCGAAACGGCCGGCCGGCTCGGACACCAGGACCGGGTGAAGCGCGAGCAGGTCGTCGCCGACTGTGACTACGTGGGGGCCGGATACGGGCTGATCGACCAGGCGGTGGTCGACGCGCTGAGCCTCGCCGCCCGCACCGAGGGGCTGCTGTTCGACCCGGTCTATACCGGCAAGGCGCTGAAGGGCCTGATCGCGCTGAGCAAGGCCGGGGCCTTCAAGGGGGAGACGGTGGTCTTCCTGCATACCGGCGGCGCGCAGGGGCTGTCCGGCTATCACTATGAGCTGGAAGCGGGCCTGGCATGAAGGTGTTGGGCGTCCTCGGCGGCATGGGCCCCGCCGCCACGCTGGACTTCCTGACCAAGCTGCAGGCCGCCACCCCTGCCGCTCGCGACCAGGACCACATCCGCGTGCTGATGGACCTGAACCCCCAGGTGCCCGACCGCAATGTCGGCGACGGGGCGGCCGGGCCTGTGCTGGCGGCGATGGCGGTGCGCCTGCGGGACGCGGGGGCGGAGGTGCTGGCCATGCCGTGCAACACCGCCCACCTGCATGCCGATGAGATCGCGGCGGCCAGCGCCCTGCCCTTCCTGGATCTGATCGATATCGCCATCGCGGCGGCCGGTGATGCCCGGCGGGTCGGCGTGCTCGGCACCCGGCTGGCGCTGGATCTCTACAGGGACCGGCTGATCGCGGCGGGCCGTGAGCCGGTGCTGCCGACCGACGAGGCGCAGGCGGCCTTCATGGACATCCTCTACCGGATCAAGGCGGGGGAGACCGGAC
>JANPKF010000450.1:0-1780 GCA_031425895.1 Caulobacteraceae bacterium
ATCCAGGGCCCCACCGTCTCGTAATATTGGGCCAGGGCGAGCTTGGTCACCGGGGCGCCGTCGCCGCCGTCGGGCCACAGGGCCTTTTGCGGATTTGACAGGACGACCCCCATCACCACGGCCGAGCCAGCCGGGGTCTTGCGGGCGGCGGGGACCGGCTGAGCCAGTTCGGCGTCGGCCAGCCTGGCGGGGGTTTCGGCCTCCACCTCGGAGGCGGCCTTGTCCTCGCGCAGGGCCTTGAATGCGCCCTGGCGGACCATCCCGGATCCGGTGAAGCCGGCGAACTCGATCTCGGCCACCAGCTCGGGCTTGGCCCAGTGGACCCCGGCGCCTTTACGCGGCGCGCCCTCGCCCTTGAAGGGGTTGTCGTCCGTCTCGAGGGGTTTGAGGCGGGGAAGCACGCGCCCCACCTTCTCGCGGCCAAAGCCCGTGCCGACCCGGCCCACATAGACCAGCTTCTCGCCCCGGTGGACGCCCACCAGGAGGGAGCGCAGCTGGCCGGGTTCCCCGGTCCAGCCGCCGATCACCACCTCGTGGCCGGCCCGGCACTTGGACTTCAGCCAGGTCTCGCCCTTGCCCGACCGGTAGGGGGCGTCGAGCTTCTTGGAGACGATGCCTTCCAGCGACATGCGGCAGGCCGACTGCAGCACGGCGTCGCCGGCGGTCTCGAAGTGGTCGACGTAGCGGATCCGGCCGGGCGCCGATTTCAGCGCTGCGGCCAGGGCGGCCTTGCGAGCCCTCAGGTCCGTGTCCCGCAGGTCTTCGCCGCCGGCGAACAGCAGGTCGAAGGCGAAGAAGATCAGGTCCGCGGTCTTGCCGTCGGAGAGCGCCGCCTGGAGGGCGGGAAAATCCGGCGAGCCGGCATCGTCCAGGGCGCAGGCCTCGCCGTCGTAGAGCCCGTCCGCCAGACCCCGGGCGTCCCGGGCGATCTCGGAGAACCTGGCGGTCCAGTCCAGGCCCGACCGGGTCCGCAAGGTCGCCTTGCCGCCCTCGACCCGCAGCTGCAGGCGATAGCCGTCGAACTTGATCTCGTGGGCCCAGCCGGTCCCCTGCGGCGGCCGGTCCACCGACTTGGCCAGCTGGGGCTCGAGGAAGCCGGGCACGGCCTTGAGCGACCCCTTCGGGGCGGGCGTCGCCTTGGCCTTCGGCACAGATGCCGCCTTGGTCATGAACGGGGTCGCCTTCCTGCCCGTGCCCGCCGCGATGGCCTCCATGGGCCGGCCGGAGGCGACGGAATTGACCTCCTGGAGCACCAGCCGCTCGCCATCGCCCTCGGTGGCGTGGCCGTCACGGTGCTTGATGAGCAGCCAGCTATCGCGCTTTTCCTTGAGTCGCCGCTTCATCCGAACGAGCACATAGCTGCCCTTCATCCGCGCGCCGTCCAGCACGACCTTGAGGTCCCCCTTGGCCAGGCCCTCGTGGGGGTCGCCGCCGCCTTCGGGCTCCCAGTAGCCCCGATCCCACAGCATCACCGTGCCGCCGCCGTACTCGCCCTGGGGGATGACGCCTTCGAAGTCGCCGTAGTCCAGGGGGTGGTCCTCGGTCTCCACCGCCAGGCGCTTGTCCGCCGGGTCGAGGGAGGGTCCGCGGGTGACCGCCCAGGACTTGAACACCCCGTCCAGCTCCAGGCGAAAATCGTAATGCAGGCGGGTGGCGGCGTGCTTCTGGACCACGAAGCGCAGCCGCGGGGAGGACGTGGTCTTTTCGGCGCCCGCCGGCTCGGCGGTCTTGGCGAAATCGCGCATCTCCCGGTAACGGGCGAGCTTCTCGGCGGAGCGAG
>JANPKF010000451.1:0-1921 GCA_031425895.1 Caulobacteraceae bacterium
GTCACCCTGGCCTTCTTCAAGGGTCACGGGCCGCATCTGGAACGCCAGCACCCGGTCGGGGCCAAACGCATCGTCAGCGGCAAGGTCGAGCGCTTCGGGGCCGAGCTGCAGATCGTCCACCCTGACTATTTCGTCGATATCGCCCGCGCCGCCGAGGTGCCGGAACTGGAAGCCGTCTACCCGGCCACCGCCGGCCTGCCGGCCCGCACGGTTCGCAAACTGGCCCATGAGGCGCTGGAGCGGGCGCCGGATCTGGCGGAATGGCAGGACCCGGCCTGGCTGGCCCGTGAGCGCTGGCCGACCTGGCGCGAGGCGCTGGACCTGCTTCACAACCCCCGAAGCGACGCCGATACCGCCCCCCTCGGCCTGGCCAGGCGGCGTCTGGCCTTCGACGAACTGCTGGCTCACCAGCTGGCCCTGGCCCAGCGCAAGGCGGCGCGGAAGACCGAGCCGGCCCCCGCCATCCTCGCCGGCCAACTGGCCGACCGGCTGGAAGCGAACCTGCCCTGGAAGCTGACGGGCGCGCAGATCCGGGCGCTTTCCGAAATCCGCGGCGATCTGCAGGCCGGCGAGCGGATGAGCCGCCTGCTGCAGGGGGATGTCGGCTCGGGCAAGACGATCGTCTGCGCCCTGGCCATCGCCGATGTCCTCGACGCCGGGCGACAGGCGGCGCTGATGGCCCCGACCGAAATCCTGGCCCGCCAGCATTTCGAGACCATCGCCCCCATGCTGGAGCCGCTCGGGGTCCGGGTCGTCCTGCTGACGGGTCGCGACAAGGGCGGGGTGCGGGCCGAAAAGTTGATGGCCCTGATGGACGGCACAGCCGGGGTCGCCGTCGGCACCCACGCCCTGTTCCAGGACGAGGTGAAATTCAAAGGCCTGAGCCTGGCCGTCATCGACGAACAGCACCGCTTCGGGGTCAACGAGCGAAAACGGCTGACGGACAAGGGGCCCGGGGTGCACCTGCTGGCGATGTCGGCGACACCCATCCCGCGCACACTGGAACTGACCGTCTTCGGCGACCTCGACGTCAGCCGCATCGATGAGAAGCCCCCCGGCCGCACGCCGGTGGCCACCGCGGCGGTTCCCTCCCCGCGCCTGCCGCAGGTCATCGAACGCCTGCGCAACGCCGTGTCGGAGGGCGCGCAGGCCTTCTGGATCTGCCCGCTGGTCGCCGAGTCGGATGAGCTCGACGTCATGGCCGCCGAAACCCGGGCGACCGAACTGCGCAAGGTGATGGGCTCAGCTGTCGGGCTGGTCCATGGCCAGATGAGCGGCGCCGAGAAGGACGAGGTGATGGGCGCCTTCGCCGAGGGCCGCCTGCCGGTGCTGGTCGCCACCACGGTGGTCGAGGTCGGGGTCAATGTGCCCAACGCCACCATCATGGTCATCGAACACGCCGACCGCTTCGGCCTGGCGCAACTGCACCAGCTGCGCGGCCGCGTCGGCCGTGGTCGGCGGGAAAGCGCCTGCCTGCTGATCTACGACCCGCCGCTCGGTGACATCGCCGAACAGCGGCTCGACATCCTGCGCAAGACCGATGACGGGTTCGAGATTGCGGAGAAGGACCTCGAACTGCGCGGCGGCGGCGACCCGCTGGGCCTCAAGCAGAGCGGCTTCCCGGCCTATCGCCTGGCCGATCCGGCGGCCCACCGCGACCTGATCGCCGTGGCCGCTGACGACGCCCGCCTGGTTCTGGCCCGCGATCCCGAACTGACGAGAGAACGCGGCCAGCGCCTGCGGGTGCTGCAGGAACTGTTCGACTGGCGACCGGCCGCGCAGGGGGACTAGTCCGGCAGCTTTTTGAGCATCCGCAGGGGCGAGAAGATCGGGATCAGACCGGCAGCCACCATGCCGACAACCGCCACCCACATCGCCTCCCGGATGCCGATCGCCTGCGCCAGCCAACCGCCGATTAGGG
>JANPKF010000452.1:0-2356 GCA_031425895.1 Caulobacteraceae bacterium
ACTCGTACTTGCCGCGCAGCGAATAGTTGTCGGTCAGGATGTCGAGATCGTTGTCGTTGACCGTCAGCAGGTTGGCGTTGTTCCTCAGGCCCGAGCGGTACTCGATGCTGCGCTCGTCCTGCAGACGGTCGGTGCGGACGAAGAAGGCGCCCAGCTCCAGCTCGCCGCCAGCCACATCCACCTCGTATGAGGCGTTGAAGCTGTAGTCCGTGCCGTCACGGACGTCGGTCTGGTCCTCGATGTTGACCAGGGCGCCCTTCGGCTCGTCGAAGCGCCTGGAGAACTTTTCCTTGGGGGCGCGGCGTTCCTGGAGGCCGAGGCCGACCAGCAGGCGGCCGGGGCCGACTTCGCCGCCCCAGACCAGGCCGAAAGAGCCGGCCCACTTGTTGTCGTCGTAGTAGGCAGCGCCGGCGCGGACGTAGCCGCCGTCGATGCTGTAGGCGTCGCGCAGGACGATGTTCAGGGCGCCGGCGATGGCGTCGCCGCTGCGGTTGGCCGAGGGGCTGCGGACGATCTCGATGCGCTCGATCAGCTCGGCCGGGATGCGGTCGACGAAGAAGCTGCGGTCGGAGTTGGCGCCGGGCACCTGCTCGCCGTTGATCAGGATCTGGGTGTAGGCCGGGTCGAGGCCGCGCAGGCGGGCGCCGTCGCTTTCCAGCACGTCCGACAGGAAGGTGACGCTGGGCACGCGCTTCATGGCGTCGCCGGCCGAGACCGGCTCGAAGCGCTGGAAGTATTCCTGGTCATAGGAGAGCACCGGCGCGGCGCTGTCGGTGCGGTCCCGGAAGGTGACGCCGGGATTGATCACCAGTTCCTCGACGGTGGCCGGCGCCTCGGGCGCGGTGGCGATAGCGGCGTCGTCGGCGGCAAAGGCGGCCGAGGCGAAAGCAAGCGGCGCGAGAGCCGTCAGTGCAAAGAGTTTGGTTCTGGTCATTGTCTGCCCCTCGTGCGACGGCGCGGTTGACGGGAGAACGCGCTCGTGGTCGACACGCGGCGGACTTAGTTTTGACAGCAGAGAGACGCCAGTGATGTTTGCTCGACAGTTTTGTTACATTCCGATGACGGCCGTTCTCGCATCTGTCCTTCTCTGTTCTTGCGCGACAACTGATCCGGAGGCCGTGTCAGACTCCGGGAAGCTGACCATCGGCGTCGGAACGCCGGTTTTGTCGTCGAAAGAGACCCAATCAGTGGCCACGCGGGCCGCCGACGCCGCCGATGACCCGGAAATCTGGGCCGATCCGCGTGACCCGAGCCGGGTGGTGATCTTCGGCACCGACAAGCAGGCGGGGCTCTACACCTACGATCTCGAAGGCCGGATCACCGGCTTCCTGCCTGACGGCAAGCTCAATAACGTCGATCTGCGTGGCGGATTCGCCACGCCCGGGGGCGAGCGGGTGCTGGTGGCGGCGTCGGATCGCGGCCGGATGGGCGCGGCGCTCTATCTGATGGATCCCGATTCCCTGAAGCTCGAACCCTGGGGCGTGGTCCCGCTCGACCTGACCGAGCCCTACGGCCTGTGCATGGGCCGGCGAGCGGGCGGCTTCCTGGTCATCGTCAACGGCACGGACGGCCAGGTGCGGCAGGTGAAGGTCGAGGTCGGCGCCGACGGCAGGTTCAAGGCCACCGAGGAAAAGCGGTTCGGCGTCGCGACGCAGACGGAAGGCTGCGCCGTCGATGACGAGAAGGGCGTGCTGTACCTGGGTGAAGAGGGCAAGGGCGTTTGGCGCTTCGACCTGGCGCCGGGGGCGACGCAGGGAACGCTGATCGCGGCCGCGCCGTCGGCGATGCTGGCCCCGGACGTCGAGGGGCTGACCCTGTTGCGCGAAGGGCCGATCACCTGGCTGATCGCTTCCAGCCAGGGCGACAGCAGTTTCGCGGTCTGGCGGGTGGATGGGCCTGAGCCGGTGTTCAAGGGCCGGTTCTCCGCCGTCGGCGGCAACGGCGTCGACCCGGTGACGGGCACGGACGGCGTGGCGGCTCTGGGCGGCGTCGTCGGCCCCTATGGCGAGGGCCTGGTGGTGGCGCAGGACGACGTCGACAGCGAAGGCGAAGCCCAGGACGCGACGAGGGCGCGGCAGAACTTCAAACTGATCGACTGGAAGGCCGTGAAGGCGGCGCTGGGGCTGTAAGCCGAGAGAGCGCGGCTCTTCCAAACTCTCCCCCCGCAAAGCGGGAGGAGGACAGATTTCGAGCCTATGCGAGAAATCAGGAGGCGGGCCCACCGGCGGTGGGGAGGTTCCTCCTGACACGGGGGAGCCCCCCTCCTGCTTTGTCGCCTTCGCTCCAAAGCGGTCCTCCCCCCGCAAAGCGGGGGGAGAGTTCAGAAACGCTGCTTTTACCCCCCGCCGGTCAACGC
>JANPKF010000453.1:0-2040 GCA_031425895.1 Caulobacteraceae bacterium
GGCCGGCGCGCGAGCGTCCGGCCCGTTTGCATATCCGCCTTCAGCGCATCGTGTCGGCCGTCTCGAAGTGGGCAAGCTGGTCGGCCATGGCCTTTCGGAAGGCAGGGCGATCGGTGATGCGGCGGATGTAGGCCTCTGTCGCCGGCCTGTGACCGAAGGCGCGGACTTTCTCGACACGCAGAACGTCGACCATCAGGAGGTCGGCGACGGTGAACCGGTTGGCCGCCAGCCATTCGCGCTCGCCAAGGATCCTTTCGATATGGGCCAGCCGCTGCTCCATCCAGCCGGTGAGACCGTTGGCCGCATCGCCGCTCATGGCCAGGAACCACCAGGGGACGGTGACCATCTCGATCGAGTTGAGGGCGGCGATGGTCCATTGCAGGGTTTCAGCTTCGCCGGAGGGATCGGTCGGCATCAGCTTGGCGCTCCTTCGGGCCAGGTGCAGCAGGGCCGCGCCGCTCTCAAAGAGCTTGAGCCCGCCGTCGTCGAGGTAGGGCACCTGACCGAAAGGCTGGCGGTCGAGGTGATTGGTGGCGCGGTCCTCGAAGGGGACGGTGCGGACGGCGTAGGTCATGCCCGCTTCCTCGCAGGCCCAGCGCAGCCGCAGGTCACGCACAAAGCCGCGCGGGCCCTCAGGGACCCAGTCCAGGGTCCAGATGGTCAGGTCGGTCATCGAGGCGGATATCTCCTGCGCGAGCGCGGGGCAAGACTGGGCAATGCCATGCGCCTTGGCAATGGCGGGCCCGGGCATGGACTCGGGGTCGAGGCGCGATACTCTCCGCGGAGGAGGGCCGGGAATGCCCAGGCCGGTTCAGGCTCTGCTCAGGGTGTTGGGGACGATCTTCGGCGCCTGTCTGGATGTCGCCACCGTAACCTCCGGCTTGGGGGGTAACGGATGAGCGGCCTGGCGGACGATCCCCCGGTTATCGACACAGCGCTAGTCCGAGCGCTGATCGCCGCGCAGTTTCCGCAATGGGCCGACCTGCCCGTTCGTCCGGTCGCCGAAAGTGGTTGGGACAACCGCACCTTCCGGCTGGGCGAGGACATGCTGGTCCGGCTGCCGAGCGCGGCCTGGTACGCGCCGCAGGTGGAGGCCGAGCAGCGCTGGCTGCCCGTCCTGGCCTCGCAATTGCCGCTGGCCATCCCGCAACCGGTCGCCCGTGGCGAGCCGGGGGAAGGCTATCCCTGGCCCTGGACGGTGGGGCGCTGGATTGAGGGCGAGACGGCGATCACGACGGCGATGGCGAACGACGCGGCCATCGGCGCCGACCTGGCGGCCTTCCTGTCGGCTCTGCAGGGTCTCGACGCCTCGGACGGGCCGGCGCCGGGCCAGCGCAACTTCCATCGCGGTGGCGCGCTGGCGACCTATGACGAACAGACCCGGACGGCGATCACCCGCCTCGGCGGCCGTTTCGATCCGGCGGCCGTGACAGCGGTCTGGGAGGCGGCGCTTGCGGCGAAGTTCGAAGGCCCGCCGGTCTGGGTGCACGGCGATGTCGCGCCGGGGAACCTTTTGGTCCGGGACAGGCGGCTGTGCGCGGTCATCGACTTCGGCTGCATGGCCGTCGGCGACCCGGCCTGCGACCTGGCCATCGCCTGGGCCTTCCTGGAGGGGGACGCCCGCAACGCCTTTCGGGCAGGCCTGCCCCTGGACGCCGGGACCTGAGCGCGAGGCCGGGGGTGGGCGTTGTGGAAGGCGCTGATCCTGGCGACAGGCCTGGCTCAGGCCAAAGCGGACGACCTCGCCAGAGCAGAGGCCGTCCTTTCAGTGGTGTTGGCCGATCCGGCGGCGTGATGGGGGCCCCGGCGTCAGGCCACGGCCTGTCCGGCGGCTGCGATCAGGGCGTCGTCGATCGCCTCGGCCCGCCCGGCGGCGGGGCGTTGCAGGTGGCGCTCGACATAGGCCTCGAAGGCCGGGCGCTTTTCGATCGAACCGAAGGTCATGCCCCAGGACAGGTGCGAGGCGAGGTAGAGATCGGCGGCGGTGAAGCCATCGCCGACGAGGTATGGGCGGTCGCGCACCGCGCCTTCGACGGCGCC